>JBAZNK010000003.1 GCA_041649255.1 bacterium | reverse complement strand
TGATCAGCAGGCAGATTATCAGGTTATCAGAATATCAGGGACGGAAAATCGTTATTAGGATAGAAAGAAAAATCAGCATCGGGAGATGCTTCCCACATTTCACGATGGGAAGGGTATCCATGCCTACGGCAGGCAGGCAGGTTATCAGAGGATTCCTCCTACGGCGGACAGGCAGCAGGCAGAGTATCAGGGTATCAGAATATCAGAGAACAAAAAAAACAAAAGACAGAGATGGGGCAGTCGCCCCATCTCTACCCATTATTTATTATTTCAGTTTGATTAATTTGAGAGATTGTTTAGAGTTATTTCTTACGAAGTAGATACCTTGTTTTACGTTTTTGCCCATTAAGTTTTTGCCGTTCCAGACACCGTCTTTCGTGATTCCGACAACTCTTCCGCCGAGGTCGTATATTTTGAGTTCTTCTTTTGCACCGCCAATCTTCGTGCAGGCATAAAACGGATTAGGATAAGCCCTGAGCGGAGTCGAAGTGGGATTGGAATTCGATTTATCTTCTACACCGGCGCCGCAGTCTTTATACCATTTACAAGGTATTCCGTTTACTATTGACCAGAGTCTGTAATATCCTGCAAAGTCACTAATGCTTGGATGCACGATTGTGCGTGTTTCGCTCCAGGAACTACTATTCGGCATAGTCAGGATTTCTCCGCCGCCGTTGCCTTGCCAGTTTCCGCCGCCTACGCGGACAAGCGAAATAATCGGATGGTCATTTGAAGAGACGTGACAATGGTTACCGCCATCGGCTTCGGAAATGCCCCTGAATAAATTACCGTTAATGTCCATTGTAGAGCTTATCGTAGTTACCGCGGGACAATTTCCGATAGTTGACTGCCATGTATCAAGGTATCCGAGACCTATGTCGAAACTTTCTATCGAACCAAGGAAAGAACCGTTATTTCCGCCGATTGCAAGTATATAAGGTTTATCAATCGGAATAAGAACCGAGCCGTGATAAGCCCTGCTTGTAGCCATAGGCGATGGGATAGTTTTCCACTGATGCAATTTAGTTACCGGGTTGCAAATACCCGGGTCAAACAATTCGCAGGAATTGAGGTAAGCCGAACCCGTATATCCACCCGAAACAAGGACAAGCCCTGAATACAGGAGTGAAGCATTATGAGCGTATCTTGCGGTACCTAAAGGTGTTTCCGGTGACCATATGCCCAACAGCGGGTCATAAATTTCGCAGCTTGAGAGAGCGCCTCCGGCATTTCTTCCGCCCATTACGAGTACTTTACCCGACTGCAATAAAATCGCAGTCTGCAAGCTTCGAGCGGTAGCGAGCGGGCCTGTGGCTCTCCAGGTAGTTCCGTCCCAGAGTTCGCAAGTTGGTGTATAAGTACCGGCTGCAGTTTCTCCGCCGATAACGAGTACATCACCGTTAAGAAGTAAAATCGCCGAATGTCTTGCTCTTGCGGTTGCCATCGAGCCTGTGGCAGTCCATGCGCCCGAACTAAAAGTTTCGCAAGAAGCAACGTAACCGGTATTTTCACCGCCGGTAACGAGAATTTTTCCGTCTTTTAATTGTGTAGCGGAGTGGTCAAATCTTGAAGTTGCCATAGCTCCTGTAGCAGTCCATACGCCCGAGACGAGGTCCCAGATTTCGCAGGAGTTAAGAGCGCCTCCGGCATTTCTTCCGCCTGCAGCGAGGACTTCCTGGTCGCTGATAAGGTTTGCCGTATGGTGAGTTCGAGCAGTATTGAGGGAACCGGTGTATGCAGTGGAGTCCATTTTATAATTATATAATTCGCAAGTATTAAGTATACCGCCTGCGCCTTCACCGCCAGCGATGAGGACGTTCGTGGAGCAGTTGCTCGTATGTTTAATGGGGAGGAGAGTGATAGTAGCGGCTTCGCGCGCGGTTTTGAGTGAAGTTTTTGTATTCCAGACAGGATTAGTCGGGTCATAAATTTCGGGTATTTTAGCGGCGGTATCATTATTGAAAGAGCCGACAGCCAAAACTTTTCCTGTAGGAAGAATGGCGATAGAGAAGTGAGTTCTGCTATGCCAAATCATCGTATCAACAATAGACCATGTTTTTGCGACCGGGTCATACAATTCATTAACGCCGCTGTTATCGCCTCCAATCATAAGAACTTTTCCGTTAGGGAGGAGCGCGGGAGCTCCGATATCTCTGCTGTAGGTCATATTTCCGCTACCCGACCATGTATTAGAGTTTTCGTTATACAAGCTGGATGACGTACCTGTTCCTCCAAAGACAAGGACTTCGTCATTATATTCCGGAGCGAGGAGTACGCCCATATGTCCTGTTCCCCTTTCCACGGGGGAGTTTGGGGCTGCGTTCCAGGTTGCCGAAATCGGATTATAGACCTGTGCCTGAGCTCCGACCGGAGAGAAACCGAAACCTCCCATAGCTAATACTTTACCTGACCTGAGGAGGACTTCGATGCCCTGGTCGTGTTCGGATGGAGAGCTTGCGGTAGCTGCGTAAGTTCCGTTGGTATCGACTAACAAATAAGCCATATTATCATAATTTGCAAGGAGTCTGCCGTCTTTTAAAACGGTATAACAGTGACTAGTTTCCCAGCCGAAAGTCATAGCAGTAGTATCCCATGTATTGGTTGCGGGTTCATAAAAGAACCAATCTCCTCCGTCGCCGGCAAAGACTTTGCCGTTTCCCATCAATACGCCGACTGAGTGTGCGAGACCGCTATATGGCATACTGTCGAAAACTTCCCATTTTCCGGATGAGGGGAAGAAGATTTCGTGTGTGTACGGTGCGGGCGGGTATCCACCAAGAACCATAACTCTGCCGTCGGTGAGGAGAGCGAGACTGTGACCTTTTCGTCCGAAAACAAGGCTGTCCGTGAGACTCCATCTGGAAGCGTTTAAGAGAGTGGAAGCTAACAAAAAAATGGCACAAAAGACATATTTTCGCATACGTCCTCCTTTTTTTTAGGTTATAAAAAATTAGTATTAATATTTCATCTGTCAAGAAAAGATTGTGGGGGAGAGAAAAAAAGTTTTCACCGCAGAGACGCAGAGTACGCAAAGAACAAAAATAAAAGCAACAGAGAATGGAAGAAAGATAGAAAACCCAGCGGAGCTGGATAAGTTGGACTAAGTCCCTGATGGAACAAAGTCCAACTAACATAGAGAACGCAGAGAACTGAAAACAAATAAGACTTAGGGTTAACAGATAACAAAAAAGATAGAGGCCAGAGAGTAACAGAAAAAAGAATAATCCACCACGAAAAATTGAAAAACAAAAGAAGAACACGAAAAACAACAGAATAAAGAATATTCACCGCAGAGACGCAGAGTACGCAAAGAACAAAAATAAAAGCAACAGAGAATGGAAGAAAGATAGAAAACCCAGCGGAGCCCAGAGGGCTGGATACGAATCCCTCCGGCAAAAGATTCCGGACAACAAGCTCTAACTAACGTAAGAGCTTGTAAGTAATCGCTAAAGCTCAAGGGCTTCGTATAATTCATAGTAAAAACTGTAATAGATAGTAACAGAAAAAAAAGATAAACAGATAAAGATTAACGCAGAAAAAAGAAGACGGAAAATTATAGAGTTGAAAAAAGAACACCAAACAGAATACAAAAGATTTCGACAGGATTAACCCTCCTGCGGCGGGCAGGCAGGATAAAAAATTGAGAGTTAAGAAATAGGAATGTTTTATCGTATTTGCTTGACAAGAAAAAATAGGAAAGTAATATGAAGGTCAAGTAAGTGTGGGGAGTATATAATATATTAAATAAACAGGGGGTTTAAGTGAAATACTTTTTAAGTGTTATGGTTCTTTTTATTACGATTCAGCAAGCTAATGCTGAAAATATTTTATCTAATCCCGGTTTGGAAGAGTGGCATGATACTCTCAGCGTGCAAATGCCTATCGGCTGGTTTACCAGTGAAAAATATAGCGCAGGGACAGCAACTCGTTCTACTAATGTGCATACAGGTAGTTATGCAATCAGCTTAACTACTTTGGATATGAATAATGTAGGTTGTATTCAAAGACTGGATATTCCTGTTTCAGGTGGTAAAAAATATAATTTCAGTCTTTACCACATCTGTACTTCTTTCGGTGGCGGAGCAATGATATATATAGCAGAGATAAGTCCTTCAGATACTCAACTACTATTAAATGCTGATTTTTTCTCTAATACTACTTGGACTCTTTTTGATACCAATTTTACAACTGCCACTAATACAGTTGCAGTATCTTTTAGTTGTGTAAATATGAGTTTAAGTTACGGCTTGAGTTTGTACATAGATGATATTAACCTGAGTAGAATATCAGGAGTAAATGAAAACTACAAATCGGAAGATATGAGATTAGAAACGTACCCTAATATTTCTACTCACTTTACAAATATCAAATATTCCCTTCCCGAAAGAACTAATGTATCCTTGGGAATTTATGATTTAACGGGGCGGTGTGTGAAGACGTTGGTTGATGGGGAAAAAGAGGCGGGGAGCTATAGTATTAAATTGGAGGGAAAAGAGTTGACGAGCGGGGTGTATTTTGTGAAGATGAAAACGGGGAATTACAGCGCGACGAAGAAGTTAGTGTTGATGAGGTAAAGAATAAGACATATAGGACATATAAGTCGTATAGGACATATAAAGAAAAAGACAGAAAAAATGTCGGAGGGGGAAGACGTTGAACGAAGTAGGTAGTAGATAGTATGTAGTAGGTAGGGAAGAGAAAACAGGAGGAAAAGCCATGAAAAAATGTATTTTATTTTTTATTTTTAGTGTGATTGCATCTAATAGTTTTGGGCAATATGCGGGGTGGAAGACTTATATGGGCGGAGGAGATTATGTATTTTCCGTTATCAGTGAAGGCAATAAAATATGGATTGGAACTGAGGGTGGTGGATTAATTTGTATGGACACTACTACATATGACATGGAGTTTTATACAACAGCAAATTCAGGACTTTCCCATAATCGTGTCTGGGCTCTTGCCGTAGAAGATACAACGATATGGATTGGGACTAAAGGGCGTGGATTAACAAAGTATGATGGCACAAACTGGACAGTGTATATGCAAAGCAATTCAGAATTGCCTTCCGACGATGTTAATGCTATTGCCGTAGAAGGGACAACAATATGGGTTGGGACTAATGCCGGATTAGCAAAATTTGATGGAACGAACTGGACAGTGTATGATACGAGTAATTCAGAATTGCCTTGTGACGGTGTTAATGCTATTGCCGTAGAAGGGACAACGATATGGGTTGGGGCCGGGTGTGGACTTGCGAAGTTTGACGGCACGAACTGGACTGTATATAATTCGAATAATTCAGGCTTGCCTTATGATGATGTTAGAGCTATTGCAATAGAAGGAACAACGAAATGGGTTGGTTGTGGTGGATTAGTAAAATTTGACGGGACAAACTGGACAGTATATAATTCGAATAATTCAGGATTGCCTTATAATAATGTTAGCGCTATTGCAATAGAAGGAACAACGAAATGGGTTGGCACTTCTGGTGGTTATTATTATGGTGGCCTTGCGAAGTTTGACGGAACGAACTGGACTGTATATAATTCGAGTAATTCAAGATTGCCTTATAATAATGATGTTAGGTCTATCGTAATAGAAGGGACAACTAAATGGATTGGAACCAACGGTGGCGGGCTTGTAAAGTTTGATGGAACGAACTGGTCTGTTTATACGGGATTACCTAACAATTATGTTAGTTTTATTGCAATAGAGGGGACGACAAAATGGGTTGGGGCCGGTGGTGGACTTGGGAAGTTTGACGGCAAATGGACAGGGTATAATTTTTTAAATTCCGGACTGCCTCCCAGCGGCATCCGTTCTTTTGCAATAGAAGAGACAACGAAGTGGATTGGGACTACTACTGACGGATTGGTAAAGTTTGACGGAACGAACTGGACTGTGTATGATATGAGTAATTCAGGATTGCCTTATAGGGATGTTAGCGCTATTGTAATAGAAGGGACAACGAAATGGATAGGAACTTATGGTGGCGGATTAGCAAAATTTGATGGTATTAACTGGACTGTATATACCAAGAGTAATTCAGGACTACCGTCTAATAAAGTTAGTCATCTAGCATTAGAAGGTTCGACCAAATGGGTCGGGACTGATGCCGGATTAGCAAAATTTGACGGCACAAACTGGACTGTATATAATTCGAGTAATTCGGGATTGCCGTATAATTATAATGAGATTTTATCTCTTGGAATAGATGGAACAACGAAATGGGTTGGGACTTATGCCGGATTAGTAAAATTTGACGGCACAAACTGGACAGTGTATGACACGAGCAATTCAGGATTGCCGAGGGATGAGATTTCGTCTCTTGCAATGGAAGGAAGCACTAAATGGATTGGCACTTGGGGTGGCCTTGCGAAGTTTGATGGGACGAACTGGACTGTGTATGATATGAGTAATTCGGGGTTGCTTGCGAATTATATTACTGCTCTCGCAATAGAAGGAAGCAATATCTGGATTGGAACTAGTGGTGGAGGGCTTTCGGTATATAATATGACAGGGATAGAAGAACAGACAATTGCGGTCCCGCCAGGGCGGGATGTCGCTACGCTCCAATTTCGGGAAAACCCGTTTGTGAAGTCAACGGTTATTAGTTATACCATCCCTCCTAATAACTATTATACTAATACACTATTAACGAAGGTTCAATTAACGATTTATGATTTAACGGGGAGAACGGTGAAGACATTGATTGATGGGGAGAAGGATGCGGGGAGTTATAGCGTTACGCTGAACGGGAAGGAGTTGAAGGCAGGGGTGTATTTTGTGAGGCTGAGTGCGGGGGAGTTTACAGAGAGCAGGAAGATAATTTTGATGAAATAAGAGATAAGAGAAACAACAGAATACAAGGAATTTAGGACGCAGATTAACGCAGATAATCAGGATAAAAAAAGTTAGAAAACTAAAAAACAGAAAAAATAATATTTAAACATATAAAAAAGGATAGACAGAAATAAGGATTATCGTGTAGATTTGTAGGGTAAAAGAAAACCCAGCGGAGAAGGGGAGAAAAGAATAAAAAGAAATAATAGGCAGGAGGGAAAAATATGAGAAGAAATTATATATTATTTATTATTTTTAGTGTGATTGCGGGGAATTGTTTTGCTAAATACGTAGGATGGACAGTCTACAACACCTCGAATTCCGGTTTGCCTGATAACAATGTATGGGCTATTGCAACGGAAGGAAGTAATGTATGGGTTGGCACTGAGTATTGCGGCCTTGCGAAATTCGATGGCACAAACTGGACTGTGTTCAACCAATCAAATTCCAGTTTGCCTAATAACGCTGTCGGCGCTCTTGGGTTAGAAGGAACGACCGGCGACATTTGGATTGGTACCGGTGATATGGAAGGTTATGGTGGACTAGCTAAGTACAACGGGACTAGCTGGACTGTGTATAAAACCTCAAACTCAGAGTTGCCGGCCAACTATGTTTACGCACTTTGGATAGAAGGTACAACTGGCGCTAAATGGATTGGGACCTGGGGTGGTGGTCTTGCGAAGCTTGACGGTACTAACTGGACAGTGTTCAATGAATCAAATTCAGGTTTACCTGACAATCATATTAATGCTCTTGAGGGAGAAGGAACAACTGGCAATATCTGGATTGGCACTAATGGCAATGGTATTGCAAAGTTTGACGGAACGAATTGGAGTACGTTCAACACCTCAAATTCGGGTTTGCCGAATAACTATGTAAATGCTCTTGGGGTAGAAGGGACGACTGGCGACATCTGGATTGGCACTCGTGGGGGACTTGCGAAGTTTGACGGGACAAACTGGACAGTGTATGACACTTCAAATTCCGATTTGCCCCATAACAATGTTTATGCTCTCGGGATAGACGGGAGTGACAAATGGATTGGCACTAAAGGTGGGGGACTTGCGAAGTTTGACGGGACAAACTGGACCGTGTATAACACTTCAAATTCAGAATTGCCTGATAACAATGTTGCTGTCCTTAGAATAAAAGGTGGTAATATCTGGGTTGGCACTTCTACCGGTGGCGGGTTGGCGGTATATACTACGACAGGGGTAGAGGAGAAATCAAATTTGGATTTTGGATTGGGGATTGCGGATTTAAGAATAGGGAAAAACCCGTTTGTGAAGTCAACGGTTATTAATTACGAATTACAGAAAAGAGATAAAGTGTCATTGAAGATTTATGATTTAATGGGAAGATGCGTGAAGACGTTGATTGATGGGGAAAAGGAAGCGGGGAGCTATAGTGTAAAATTGGATGGGAAAGGACTGACAAATGGAATTTATTTTGTGAAATTAAAAACGGGGAATTATAAAGAAACAAGAAAACTAATATTAATGAAATAAAGAAGAAAAAAACAGAATAAAAGGAAGTTTTAACAGTGATTGAAAGAGATTGTAAGAGATAAAAAAACAGAAAGTTGTAAGATTAAAAATAAACTACAAACAGAAACAAGGATTATAATATAGATTAACAGGATTCCGTAACAGACTTGGAACTATAGTAAAAGAAAGAGAGAAATATGAGAAAGATAATCGGGTGTTTGATGTGTTTAATTTTTTGTGAGGCGGTGTTTGGCGTGTCCGAGAAAGACAACTGCGGGTTATTTCCTGTGATACAGGGTGGAAAAAGAGGGTACATTGACAGCACGGGCAAAATAATAATTCCCCTAAAGTTTGATATCGCGTGGGAATTCAATGAGAATTTTGCTCCGGTGAAAATCGGAGACAAATACGGTTACATTGACACAACCGGGGAAATAGCTATTGTCCCGCAGTTTGAGGACGCTTCAGGATTTTCCGAAGGGTTAGCCGCGGTAGAGGTGGATAAAAAATGGGGGTATATAAATACAAAAGGAGAAATGATAATCAAGCCGCAATTCAAAAATGCCAATAATTTTTCGGAAGGGTATGCGCAAGTTAATCTTGAGGGAAAAACAGGTTACATTAATACTACAGGAGAAATCGTAATTAAACCGCAGTTTGATTATACAACGGGATTTTGGGAAGGGTTGGCGTTGGTAAAGACAAACAACAAATATGCTTACATTGACACAACCGGAAAAATCGTGATTAAACCACAATTTGATAATGCCTGGAATTTTTCCGAGGGATTGGCATTGGTAATGGTAAAAAAGAAATACGGGTATATTGATAAAACTGGAAAGATGGCGATTGAGGCGAAATTTGAAAGAGCATTGAATTTTTCGGAAGGGTTGGCACCCGTAAAAATAGGCAAAAAAAGGGCATACATTGATAAGACAGGTAATATCGTAATTAAACTACAACCCGATTTTAAGGAAGACGATGGAATTGCAACTTTCCAGAATGGGATAGCGGCAATAAGAATAGACGGGAAATGGGGATTCTTTGATACAACGGGAAATATAATAATAACTCCACAGTTTGATAATTTTGTAAATATACTGCACCCTTTTAATAATGGGTTGGCAATGGTAAGAGTTAACGGAAAACTAGGATACATTGACAGAACAGGGAAATATGTGTGGCAGTCAACAGACTGAGTGGGAGCACAGAGAAAAGGGATGCGGGGACGGGGAGAAACGGAGAACACAAAAAAAGAAACAGAAAGAATTTAGGACGCACCCTCCCCTCCAAACAAAACGGCGGGCAGGCAAAAATAATGGCGGGCAGGGATTGAACGCAAATAATTAGGATAGAAGAAAGTAGAAAATTAAAAAACAGGAAATAACAATGAAATTAAAAATAATAATTTTAATATATATTTTGTCTATTAATGTGGTTTTCGGCGAGACGCTTCTTCCCGATTCCATCCGGAAAAATAAAATGGTGAAATTTGACATTAATAAAAAAATTAAAATAGATTTGAACGGTGATAAGAAAAAAGAAAATATAATGGTATCTTTTCATAGAGAGACAGGCGATACAATAATTATAAACATTAATAATAAAACTGCGATTAATTATAGTTCGGACATCCTTAACTATTTCTATATTGTAGATATTGATTCAACTGATAAATTTCTGGATATCGCCATAGAAGATGACGGACCAAGCGATGACCCGATTACGACTTTCTACAGATACACGGATTCCATTATAAAGTTGGGACGTATACCGGGAAATTCCCAGCATCGTCTATCCAGAGAAGTATTTACGCTGGGAGGCGATGGTTTTATAAAAACAAAAGGGAGGGGGAGAGTCCTTTCTACATGGTATTATGATGCGAAATATGCGTTTTCTAACCAGAAAAACAAAATCCTTCAGGTTGACACGGAATTTGTTACTATGAACCAGAATGTCGTGCTTTTATGTGATTTGCCCTTATATACTGCAATCAACGATACAACAATTAAAACTATATTAAAGAGCGGGAGTCCGTCGAGAATCGCTATTACGGACAACAAAGAATGGTTTAAAATAGAAGACGGGCAAGGCAATTCAGGATGGTTTCGAGTAGAAAGATATTCAACGGTAAAAAACGTTAAAAAACATTCCAGCTCGGTTTTTAAAGGATTATGCTTTGAAGATTAAAAGAACTTGACTAAATAAAAAATTATTATACTAAAATACTATAATAAAGAAGTAAGAGTGGAAAATACGAGGAGGGGAATATGAAGTTTTTAAATATATTAGGTGTAGTATTAGGGCTTGTTTGTTTTGGCAGTGTTTTATCGGCAGATGAAATCGCTTATGATAATGGCGCTCTTGGCGTTTACTGGCCGTGGAGTTCCAGCTGACCGCATTGTTATGGGTACAACGGAGTAAGGTTTACTCCGACACAAACGCCATGCAGAGTTACCGGAGCGCGCGCCGTTATAGGTTCATGGGGCGGAGCGGGTTCATTATGCAGTTTATTTGTTTATACCGTAAACGGGGGAAATCCCGGAAGTCGTTTAGCAACGGCTACTTCTATGGCTGCGACACAAGTAGGACAATGGATTACGGTAACGTTTCCCACGCAAAATAATTTCAACGGGGACTTTTTTATAATTGCATTCATCTATAAAAGCACTACTATGGGCATAGCGACAGATGGGGCAGTTGATTATGGGGACAGGGGCGTATGTTCAAACAACCTTTCGACGTGGAACAATTATGCGTCCGAAGGACACACGGGAGATATGATGTTGCGGGCAACGGTTTCGTATAGCGGGATTGAGGAAAATGAGGGCGCAGGCAAGGAAGGAGTTTATTCGATTTCGCCGAATCCGGTAATCAACAGAAGTGTTGTTTCGTATACGATAAAAGAGAACTCGAAAGTTTCTTTGAAAATATATGACATTGCGGGCAAGGAAGTAAAGACTATTGCGAACGGTATCGAAACAGCGGGAACGAAAAAAATAGAGTGGAATGCGAGAGATAACGTTGGGAAGAAAATAAATTCGGGCGTGTATTTTTGCAAGATGCAGATTAACAATAAAGAAGTGGCAACAAAGAGTTTGATAATTTTGTAAATCGGAAGGCAAAAAGAAAAAGATTAAGGACTTGTAATCCAATTACAGGGATAACAGCCTATAAAAAGAAATGCCACGCTTCTCCGCCTCAGGCGGACTGGATAAGTCAGAAACACTGATAAGTTGGACTAATGTTCTTAGGAGCACAAAGTCCAACTAATTAGAGTCCAACAGGATAGGTATCTCTCCGGCAACAAACTCTGGACAACAATCCCTAATTAACATAAGGGATTGTAAGTAAGAACTAAAGTTCTAAGAGCTCCCTATAATGCTTCCGCCTAGGGGCGGATCACAAACTCTAACTAAAGGACATATAAGACATATAAAGAAAAACAGAAATATAGCGTTTTTATGAAAAAGTTTTAATAAGGGCTTTAAAAGATTTTTGTTGACATATTTATATAGTGTGATAATTTGACCGTCTATGGCAAGAATTTTTGGTATTGAAATACCCGATGCGAAGAGGGTAGAAATAGGACTTACATATATATTCGGTATCGGCAGGACGTTATCCGTCAGAATACTTGATAAAGCGAAGATATCCGTTGATAAGAGAGTGAAAGACCTTACGGATAAAGAGATGGAAAGCATCAGAAAGATCATCGAATCGGATTATAAAGTAGAAGGTGCATTGCGTTCGGAAGTAAGCGAAAACATCAAAAGGTTTATTGAAATCGGTTGTTATCGCGGGGGAAGGCACAAAAAAGGCTTACCTGTAAGAGGACAGCGAACGAAAACAAACGCAAGAACGAGAAAGGGTAAATCAAAAGGCGCGGTTGCACTGAAGAAAAAAGCAGATAAGATGGGCGGCAAAAAAGGTTAAAAATGGCGAAAAAGAAAATCAGAAGAGTTGACCCAAACGGAATAATACATATATACGCAACATTTAATAATACAATCGTGACCGTAACCGATATGACGGGAAATTGCCTGTCATGGGCATCCAGCGGAAGCGCAGGATTCAAGGGAACGAGAAAAGGGACTCCATTTGCAGCGTCGTTATGCGCAAAAAAATGCGTTCAGGATGTCGTGAATGCGGGAATGAAAAGAGTTGAAATCTGGTTGAAAGGCCCCGGCTCGGGAAGAGACCCGGCAGTAAGGTCAATTAAAGGAAGCGGATTAAAAATCATAACAATTAAAGACTTAACTCCTCTTCCGCATAACGGCTGTAGACCACCAAAACCACGGAGAGTGTAATTTATGTCAAGATATACCGGACCAAAATGCAGGCTTTGCAGAAGAGAAGGGGAAAAATTATTTTTGAAAGGCCCCAGATGTCAAACCGAAAAATGCGCATTTGAAAGAAGGCAGACAACACCGGGATTACCCCCAAAGAAAAACGTAAGAAGATTATCCGAATACGGCATACATCTCAGAGAAAAACAGAAAGTAAAAAGAATGTATGGTTTACAGGAAAGACAATTCAGGGAATATTTTGAAATAGCCGCAAGCAAAAAAGGCGTTACCGGCGAGACATTATTACAAATGCTGGAAAGAAGACTCGATAATTTGGTTTACAGAATCGGTCTCGCAAGTTCAAGAAGAATGGCGAGAGAATTTATAACTCACGGACATTTTCTTGTGAACAACCATATAACTAACGTTCCGTCGTTTCTTGTCAAAAAAGGCGACGAAATAAAACTAAAAGAAAAATCAAAGAAATTAACGGCTATAGAAGAAGCACTGAAAGGCAAACAGGAAATACCGTTATGGCTATCCTTTGAACCTGCAGAATTTCGTGCAGTCGTGAAAGAACTACCTGAACGAAAAGATGCTCCTCAGGATATAAAAGAGAACTTAATTGTAGAACTTTATTCGAAGTAAAACATTGAGTTACTTAATTCGTTGTCAGTTTTTTTGTTCCTCGGAGGTGAAAAATTATGAGACTAAGCTTTGAACTATCAAAAAAAGGCAGAAAAGGCTATACTTTACCTGAGCTGGATACCCCAAAAACCGAAATCCCGGCAGAATATTTGCGAAAAAATTCTCCGAGATTACCGGAACTCGGCGAAGTAGACGTCGTAAGACATTTTATTAACCTGTCAAACCTTAATTATAACATAGACCGAAACTTCTATCCGCTGGGCTCCTGCACAATGAAATATAATCCAAAAATAAACGAATATACATCAAGAATACAGGGACTTAACGAAATACATCCCTTGCAGCCGGAATCCACGGTCCAAGGCGCCTTACAAATATTATTCGAACTTTCCGAATGGCTGAAAGAAATCAGCGGGATGAAAGAAGTGTCACTGCAACCAGTTGCGGGTGCGCATTCCGAGTTTACGGCACTGCTTGTCGTGAAAAAATATTTTGAAACAAAAGGCAAAAAAAGAACTAAAATACTAATACCGGATTCGGCTCACGGCACAAACCCCGCAAGCTCGGTAATCGCAGGATTCACACCCGTGCAGATACAATCCAATGCAAAAGGTATGATTGACCCCGCGGAACTGGAAAAAGTTATGGATGAAGATACGGCTTGCGTTATGTTCACAATGCCAAATACGCTCGGAATGTTTGAAAGCGATATTTCCGAACTTTGCGAAATAATTCATAGAAAAGGCGGACTGGTTTATATGGACGGCGCTAACCTGAACGCATTTTTAGGCATACTGAAACCTGCCGATATAGGCGTGGATATTATGCACTTTAATTTACATAAAACTTTCAGCACCCCGCACGGAACAGGCGGACCAGGCGGAGGTGGCGTGGGAGTCGTCGAAAAATTAAAAGATTTTTTGCCTGTGCCAAAAGTAATTAAAAAAGATAAAGGATTTGCGCTGGATTATAAATTCAAAAATTCTATCGGTAGAGTCCACGCATTTTATGGTAACTTCGGAGTCTGCGTAAAGGCTTATACTTATATCAAAATGCTCGGAGCAAAAGGACTAAGAAGAGCATCCGAAAATGCAATCATAAACGCAAATTATGTATTGGCAGGATTGAAAGATTATTACGATGCGCCATATCCTATACCCTGTATGCACGAATGTGTGCTCGCAGGAAAACATGGAACGAAAACACTGGATATCGCTAAAAGATTAATGGATTATGGAATGCATCCGCCCACTATCTATTTTCCTCTGATAGTTCACGAAGCTATAATGATAGAACCTACTGAAACGGAAAGTATTGACACGCTGAATGACTTTATAGAAACTTTAATCGCTATAGCTAAAGAGGCAGATACAAACCCTGATTTGCTGAAATCTGCACCTCATAATACTCCCGTAGGAAGATTGGATGAAGTGAAAGCGGCGAGGGATTTAAGCGTGAATTATTTTAACTCTTAATTTTACTTACGCAATACGGGAAAAATTAATCGGAAGTTTTTTAAAACGCCCCCAACGGGAGTTGAACCCGTGTTTTTACCTTGAAAGAGTAGTGTCCTAACCGCTAGACGATAGGGGCAAATTCAATCATTTTTCTTCTAAATTTTTTGAGCCGTGCTGGATTCGAACCAGCGACACCCGGATTAAAGATCCGGTGCTCTACCAACTGAGCTAACGGCCCATAAAATTTATTATTTTCTTTTATACTATAAATACCTTAATTGTCAAGTTAAGTTTTTTATGATTAAATAGATACTCCCCTTTCTCTTTAATATCATTTTATTATATGCAAAAAACGGTTTTGGAAAACAGTCCGGTTTGCTTTTTCTCGTTGTTTATTCTTAACGGTATTATTCCCATATAAAATTTAAGAATTTATTGTTTTTATTTCCTTGACAAAAAACAAAAAATTTAACATATACATAGGATATTATTAACAATTAAAAACATTTTTTAAAGTTTTTGTAGGGAGGTATGTATGTATTTATTTTTAGCTTTTCTTGCTCTTGTTCCTGCTACTTCAGCAGGAAGAGTTCCTATACTTCTGCCAAATAGAGAAATGAGTAATAACACTACAATACTATATCCGTCATCAAAAGGAACTACAGATACATTAATGCCAGATCTTTCTGCGCCTTTTGATGGTTTGCCTTCTGGCAATAGAGTGGAATTTGAAGCAACAAAAATTACTCCCGCATCCGCTTGTTCGGTAATTGCAGTTATGCATGGTGTAGGTGGGGCTGCTTTTGGATCAAAACCTTGCAGTGTTTTTGTATGGAGTGATGCAAGCGGGACCCCGGGGACGAAATTATCCGGAGTTTCTTATACCGCTACATATTCATCGGGAACATGGAACTGGAATACCGTTATGCTTCCTTCTCCATTATATTCAACGGGAGCTTTCTGGGTAGGTAATCGTGAATGGACAACTCCTGACCCAACAACTGTATTTGATCACACTACGACATCTGGCTATGTAGCCAAATGGAGCACTACAGGTTCTTCAGGATGGACAACTGATACATATGAACCTTGTCACGCGGTTGTAGTAAAATACCTTTCAACAGGAGCACCAAGTATAAACGTAACGCCTGCGTATGTGATATTCCAAATAGATAGCAACCCACCAAAATCATTTGCCTCAAAAGTTAATCCGCCGGCAATAACGGAAAATGATCCCAAATATTGGGAAAATATAGTTCCCGGAGAATTGCTTATCGGGTATAAAAATTCCGTAGATGCTAAAAAGGCATCTTTAAAAGAACTCGGACTTACACAGAAAGAAGTGACTTCCGTAAATAGAGACATCGGGTCTAATATTATTTATATTAAAACAACTGCAAATCTTGAACAGGAAAAAGCTCTTCTGAAATCACTGAAATCCCATTCTAACATTTCTTTTGTAGAACCAAACAGAGTAGGAGTACTTGAAGCAACCCCGAATGACCCGTTATTTGGGACATATCAATGGGATAAAGTAAGTATGAATTGCCCCGCAGCTTGGGATTATGGGGTCGGGAACACAAGTATCTCAATAGGTATTATTGATTGTGGCATAGATTACACACACGAAGATTTAGTTGACAGATTTACTACTACAAAAGGATATGACTATGTAAGTGGCGATAATGACCCGGCGCCGGGAACCGGGGAACAACACGGAACTGCCTGTGCCGGTATCGCAGCTGCTACAATTAATAATAGCAAAGGAATCGCAGGTGTGGCAAATGCAAGACTTTATGCGCTCAGAGCGGCAACAACTGGTGTGGATGTAGCTAAAGTCGCACAATCTATTCAATGGTGTATAGATAACGGAGTAAAAATAATATCTATGAGCTTAAGCTTTGATAACAGTGATGCAACGCTTCAGACAAAATGTGACGCAGCGTGGACCGCAGGAATTATTCTTTTTGCTGCAAGCGGAAACAATGGTCAGGAAGTAACCAGATACCCGGCAGGATATAGTTCAGTTATAGCCGTTGGTTCAATAGATACGTTTAGCGCCCGTTCTTCTTTCAGCAATTATGGTTCTTACTTAGACCTTGTTGCACCAGGGGGTACACATGCAGGTGGAGCACAAACCCAAGATATTGCATGTCCTATACCGGGGAATCAATACACAACGGGATACGGGACTTCATTTGCCACTCCTAACGCCGCAGGTGCCGCTGCTCTTATATGGTCATTAAAATCGTCTCTCACAAACCAGCAATTAAGAACTTTAATGGAAAATACCGCAACCGACCTCGGAACTGCCGGTTGGGATAAACAGTATGGTAACGGGAAAGTAAATATCGCTGCCGCACTGGCTGGGGGAACAATAGCCCCAGATACCGGGATAATTAATGTCCAGAATCAAGGTGGCGCAACCGCTGATCTTGATGTTTCCAACATTACTTATAAATCATCGTGGGTTCAGTCCGTAAGTCCTAAAACCTTTACTGTCAGTGTAGGATCCTCCCAAGCGGTTACAATTATCGTTCAAGGCTCCTTGCATACAGGTTATTATTATGATACTTTGTCTATTATATCTAACGATACTCACAACCCATATAAAGTGCCTTTAATACTCAGAGTGGGCGATGTTGGAATAGAAGAATCCGAAGCTTCCATACAGAGATTTGATTTTAAAGTTTCTCCCAATCCAACGTCTAAATTCGTATTCGTAAATTTCAACATTCCTGCAAGCAGTAATGTCACATTGAAACTCTACGATGCAACAGGAAGAATGGTGAAAACTATCGTTGATAATTCCAAATTCTCAGGCGATTATAATGCAAAAATCAGCACGTCCGGTCTATCTTCCGGAATCTATTTCGTTTCATTAAAAGCAGGAGATACTCGAATATCAAAGAAAGTTACTTTAATCCAATGACGATTTAAGAAATTAATATTGAACAGAAAGGGGTGAGATTTTCTCACCCCTTTCTGTTTGTAAATCCTTGTCTAAAAAAATTCTTTCTCTGTGGTCTCTTGTGTAAAACTCTCTTCTATTTGTTAGTTTTTTAACCCTGAAACTTTTTTTATTCTTTGCGTTCTTTGCGTCTCTGCGGTGATAATCTTGTATTTGTTTTTGCTGCTCTTGTATACCATTTTGTTTTTCATGTTATCAACCAAAGCATGAAAGACCCCATTTTCCACTTGACAAAATTCATATAATTGTTAAATTGCCATACGATGAAATCTATAAAGAGTTTATTTTTAATACTTCTGTTATTAGTAGTTGTCGGCGGAATTTACTTTTTAATGCAAAAAGCAAATTCCATATTAAAAACCCCGTTCAAGAACAAAGAAATTACCCAAATAGAAATCCAAGCAACGGATACCCTTTGCAGGTTTGAAAAAATTGATAATAAATGGGAACTTGTTTCCCCTGTTAAATATCCTATGGATACTATGTTGTTTAGTAGATTCTTTGATGGACTCTCGAAATTAGAAATAGGGCAAATAGTTTCTTCAAGAAAAGAAAGACACCAGGAATTTGAAGTAGGCGACAATGGAATAAAAATTACGGCTTGGACCGGGAAAACCCCATTTACTTTTATACTTGGTAAACAATCGCCGGATTTCATAAATTCGTATCTTAGATTCCCGGATAAAAATGAAGTTTACTTCGCCAAGGGACTAATCAAATGGATGGTTAACAGGAGCTCTGACGAATGGCGGGATTCTTATATATTAGCATTTCCCCCTCAGGAACTTAGTAAAATAATAGTAAAAGATAAAGAAATAATATGCACTGATACACTCTGGACTTGTAATAACAAACCTGCCAATAAAGATAAAATGAATGATGCAAAAAATACTTTCTCCAATTTAAGAGCTGACGGCTTCTCAAAGGAACCGTTTCAGCCTGATTTTACAATAAAACTCTTCTTGAGCAGCGGGGATAGAATATTGAATATCGGTAAAAAAATAAATGACAAGTATCAATTAACGTTAGATACAAATCCGATCGTATTCCTTATAAGTGACCTTAAAATACAAAAACTGAACGATATTATATTCCCTCCGAAACCTGAACCAAAACCAAAAGTCAAGTCGATAAAAGCCCCTAATATTAAAGTTGCAAAATAGCTTGGCTTTCATTTTGTAAGATTCAAAAAGATTAATATGTTAATATTGCTTTTTACTTTATTGGCAGGGAAATCTGATTCAACGGTAACCATACCGGATTCTCTCCAGCTTAATTACCAGCAAAAACAAGGTTATTTTGAAGACAACGGTTATCTTGAAGATTATGAAGATGAATGGCTTGGACTAGATAAGTTTCATCATTTTTCTTATAGCCTCGGAACTACTGCTCTTATTTTTCATGTTTACCATTGCCAGTTAAATAATCCTACCCCGGGTGCACAAATGTTATCTATTTCAACTACAGCTTTATTTGGCATAAGCAAAGAATTATACGACAAATTTTGCAAAAAAACCCTCTTCAGTTACAAAGATTTAACTTTTGATGTGCTTGGCATTACCACCGCAGTACTGTTCTTCGCTCACTAAGTTCTATCATATAATATATTTGTTTCTACCATCCACTTGCTAATCCACATTAAATGGATTATTTTCGTTGTTTAGTATAAATAACAAATCGAAGAAAAAACTTGATTTTATTCTAAAATACTACATACTTCTGGATTAAATGTTGAATAATTATCTGCCCCACTTAAGCAAACCTCTTCGCTACGCAAATAACGAATTGAACGCTACTCATAAATCATGGGATACCACATTGGTTAAATTCGCTTTATGTTATCCCGACTTATACGAAATCGGTATGAGTTATTCGGGATTACAAGTCTTATACCACTTACTTAATATGGATAAAGACGTTCTTTGTGAGCGTACATTTGCCCCTGCACCGGATGCGGAAATCTGTCTCCGAACAAATAACATTCCCATTACAAGCATCGAATCCCAAACTCCAATCAAAGATTTTGATTGCCTCGGTTTTTCTCTGCAATACGAACTTACCTATACGAACGTCCTTAATATACTTGAGCTCTCTCATATTCCCATTCATCGAGAAGAAAGGAAAGAATCTCATCCGCTTGTCATTGCGGGCGGGCCCGGAACATTTAATCCTGCTCCGTTATCGGCATTCTTTGACGCTTTTTTTATAGGAGAAATAGAACCCATATTGCCCGAATTTCTTGACCTCCTGAAAAAATCTAAAACTCATAAATTAAAGAAAACAGAATTACTTAAAGAACTGTCAAAAATAAACGGGATATTCGTTCCCGGGATGAACAGTTATGCCAAAAATCAGTATGCCCTAGACCTCAAGAAAGAATGGTTCCCATCCTGTCCTATATTGCCATTTCTTGCCATAGAGCGGGATGCGCTTGTCGTCGAAACTGCCCGCGGATGCATAAAAGGTTGCAGGTTTTGCCAGCCCGGTATGACAAGAAGACCTTACAGGGAAAGAAAAGCAAAAGACATATTGGAACTTATAAAAGAAGGAGTTAAAAATACGGGATACACGGACATATCTTTGCTTTCCCTCAATGTAACGGAACATTCGGAAATAATAGAAATCATTAAAGAAATAAAACAAATGAACCTTAATCCGGTTTTGCCTTCCCTCCCTGCTTCTGCTTTTTCATCCGAACTTATTTCCCTGCTCCCGAATCACGGGTTTACTATAGTCCCCGAAGCCGGGACGGAAAGTCTGAGAAACGTCTTAAACAAAGACCTGACAGATTCCCAGATTCTTGAATTCTGTGAAAACGCAACAAAACATAAAACTACTCACATTAAACTATATTATATGATTGGTTTGCCAAAAGAACAACCGTCGGATATAGACGGGATAGTAAGCCTTACAAACAAAATTACAAAGGTTTTCAGGAATCAAATTAATATTTCTATATCTCCTTTTGTTCCAAAATCGCACACTCCTTTTCAATGGGAAGCGCAAGAAAGCCCGTCAACAATGGAAGATAAAGCGCGATATCTTAAAAATAATATCCGGGGAAGAATAAAACTTAATTACAGGGACCCCAGGATATCACTGCTGGAAGGAATAATTGCGCGCGGGGACGAAAAAGCCTCCCAGATTATAGAATACGCATACAAAGCAGGAGCGAAATTCGATGCATGGACGGAATACTTTAATTTTAATTGCTGGGAACAAGCTTTTGAAAAAACGGGTATATCCCCGGAAACTTATCTGCAAGAAAGAGATGAGAATATTCCTTTGCCATGGGACTATATAGATTCGGGCGTTACAAAAGAATATCTTCTGGAAGAACGTCACAAAGCAACCTTAACAAGTGATTGCAGAAAAGAATGTTCCAATTGTGGAGTCTGCGTCTCAACTTACACAATCCCGACAAGAAAAGAAATGCCCCAAAACGATGTCAATTTTGGCAGAACAAAAAAAACCGTTTCTTCTTTCTCTGCCGGAAAAGTAAGGATACGCGTTAAATATGCAAAGCAGGAAAAACTGAAATTTCTTGGACATTTAGACCTTGTCCGAGCCATCACAAGAGCAATAGAAAGAGCCGAGTTGCCTGTTATCTATTCTCAGGGTTTTGTGAAACGGCCTCAAATATCTTTTTCCGCGCCGTTGCCTTTCGGATTGACATCACAGGAAGAATATTTTGACGTATTACTTGAAAATTCTCCATCACCGAAAGATATACTATCCAAATTGGAACAATCTATGCCCATAGGTTTGAAGATATTGGAAGTCTTGAAAGTAATGGATAATTCTTTGCCGTTGTTTGAAGAATTCAAAAAATCAAAATACTTGGTTGATAATATAACATTAGATAAAACACAAATAGATGAGTTTATGGAAAAAAATGAAATTATTGTAAATGATTTGAATTTGAGAGACTTCGTTTTGGAAATAGAATATGAAAAAGATACTCTTTCTTTACTAATGCGTATAGGCAAAATAAAACCGTATCATGTAATTGCGAACCTTCTTGGCATTTCCGAAGACAAAGCCCTTGACTTTAATATTGAAAGAATAAAACTGGAGAAGTAAATATTGTTAACATAGTTTTTATCGTTACTAAAGGGTAGGTTGAAGCCTCGGCTTCAATCCGCCTCGGGCGGAAGAGCAGATGCTCTCATCTACCCACTTTATAATTTATGACATTTCAACATTTACAAATTAGGGACATCGGACTATTAAATTAACATAAATAATCCCTATCCCAATATCCCTCTTTTCCATTTTTCCTTTTTATACTCATTTCTACTGACAGATATCTCACAAAATCACTTTCCCCTTGACATTATTCTGTAATCTGTTACCAATTTGGTGTTTCCATTTCGAGTAAAAAATAAATAATTTTGGGATTGAAAGAAGAATGATGGAGATTGTTAAACAAGACATTATTGAAAAAAAGGTATTTGTGATTAGGGGACTAAATGTAATGTTAGATAGGGACCTTGCCGAACTTTATGGCGTAAAAACAAAATCACTTAATCTTGCAGTGAAAAGAAATATAGATAGATTTCCGTATGATTTTATGTTTCAATTAACCAAAGAAGAGTTTATTAACTTGAGGTTTCAATTTGAAACCTCAAGATGGGGTGGGAGTAGATACCTACCTTATGTATTTACTGAACAGGGTGTTGCTATGCTTTCTAGTGTTCTTAACAGTAAAAGAGCGATACAAGTAAATATCAGTATAATGCGGGTATTTGTTAATATCAGAAAATTGGTTTCTGCAAATAAAGGGATACTTAACAAGTTGAATCAGTTGGAATATAAAGTCCATTCACATGATAAGAAAATAAAAACAATTTTTGAAGTTATCTATAGACCACCGGATACCAAATTACTGTCCCCAGAAAAACCATTTTCAAATAAAAAAACAGTTAGAGATATTATTAATTCTTGCGAAAAATATATTTATTGGGTAGATAAATATTTTTCAAGGGCAGGGTTAGATTGGTTATCGGATTCACTTAATACCGGTAAAGTAAAAAATATTAAAATTCTGATGTCGCCAGAGAAGGTGAATGACAAATTCAAATCTTTGTATAAAGATTTAAAAGAGGAACTCATAAATAATGGTGTAAAATGTGAATTACGTGTCATAGTTGATAATAAATTAAAAGCGGATATTCACGATAGATGGATTATTTCAGAAAATCTATGCTATAATATGCCGTCAACTGATACTGTTGTTAGAGGGCAATATAGTGAAGTAAAAAGGACAGTAAATTTTCCGCCATTTGATGAATGGTGGAATAAAAGTAAAGATATTTATAAAGTATGAATGTCAGATTGACCAGCTGGCATATAACACAAAATTATGAACAGCATCTATTAAATTAACATAGATAAACCCTATCCTAATTTTCCTCTTTTAGAGAAATGAATAAAAAAATAAAAATCTGTATGGTAGTTTACGCTTATTACCCCTGGGATGAATCAAGAGTCCAGAGAGAAGCAATTGCATTAACAAAAATGGGACATACCGTTGATGTCATTTGTTTGAGGAAAAATAACGAACCAATAACAGGCAACGAAAACGGAGTAACTTTCTATCGCCTTCCTATGAGAAGACATTACAGCAAAAAAATATTGGTTCAACTTACGGATTATTGCTTTTTTGGCGTTCTCGTTTTTCTACGGCTTCTTAGAAAAGGTTGTAACTATAAAATTATCCATTTCCATACTCCCCCGGATATGCTTATCCTTGCAGGCATTGTCCCAAAATTGTGCGGCAAGAAAATAATCCTCGATATTCACGATTTGCAACCCGAACTTTATACTGCGAAAGTTTCAAAAGGGTTGATAGTGGATGTATTAACCATAAGCGAAAAGCTTTCCTGCAGATTTGCCAATAACGTTATAACGGTAACGGATATCTGGAGAAATAGACTCATTAAAAGAGGAGTTCCCGCGCAAAAATGCGACGTCATAATGAATCTTCCCGATGAAAAAGTTTTCTATCTAAGGCCTAAACAAAAAGATGATTTTTATAACATTGTTTATCACGGGACACTGGTAAAACGATACGGCGTTGATGTTATTATAAAAGCTATTCCCATTGTAAAAACTGCTATCCCCGAAATAAAATTACATATTATAGGAGACGGCGAAGAGCTAAACAACCTTATAAGTTTAGCATCAAAGTTAGACATTGCAGACAAAGTATATTTTAGTAAAAAATTTGTAACCGTAGATGAATTACCCGATATACTTTCCAAAATGAGCACGGGAATTGTTCCGAACCGCGCAGATTGTTTCACAAAAGAAGTATTAAATACCAAACTTCTTGAATATGCCGCAATGAATATTCCCATAATTGCAAGTTCTACGATAGGCATAAGAACTTATTTTGATAAAGATTCCATACTATTTTTTACTCCGGGAAACGAAAAAGAACTTGCAGAAAAGATTATTTCTCTTTACAATAATCCGAACAAAGCTAAGGAGTTAGCAGCTAATGCAGAAAAAATATTCAAAAAACACAATTGGAGAGCAGAATCTCAAAAGCTTAGAAAATATTGTAGGTAAAGACAACGTATTAGTTCTGCCCGAAGATTGCGAGAAATATTCTCACGATGAAACGGTTGGATTATCTGCATTCCCCGATGTTGTAGTAAAACCCGGTTGTGCAAAAGAGATACAGGAAATAATGTATCTTGCGAACAAAGAAAAAATTCCAGTCACCCCTCGTGGAACCGGAACGGGGTTATCGGGCGGCGCCATTCCTAAATGCGGTGGGATTGTTTTATCCCTTGAAAGACTTAATAAAATCATAGAAATAGACACAGAAAATATGATGGCAATCGTAGAACCGTGTGTTATAAATGCCGACCTCGGCAAAGAAGCCAATAAATACGATTTGTTTTATCCGCCGGACCCTGCGTCCCTTGACTCGTGCAGTATCGGCGGAAACATTGCAGAATGTGCAGGCGGGGCAAGAACGCTAAAATACGGAACGACAAAAAATTATGTGACGGGTTTGAATGCAGTAATTCCAACGGGAGAGATAATAACCTGCGGCGGGAAATTAGTAAAAAACGTCGTTGGGTATAACCTGATGGATTTGATTCTGGGCTCGGAAGGAACTCTTGCAATCATAACTCAGGCCACATTACGATTGCTTCCTTTGCCAAAAGAAAGAGTCATACTTTTAATTCCGTACAAAGACATAGAAAGCGCAGCGAACTCTGCATTCGCTATGTTTCGTCAAAAAATACTTCCTTCTGCAATTGAGTTTGCGGAAAAATCTGCCATTGAAGCGGCGGAAATATTCCTGAAAAGAAAATTGCCTTACAGAGAAGCAGAAGCGCAGTTGTTCATAGAACTTGATGGAGAATATAAAGAACAATTGGAAAAAGAATATAACACAATAGGTGATATTGCTTTAAGTACAGGTGCAATAGACGTAATCGTATCAACGGGCAAATTAGAACAGGAAAAAATATGGGAAGCAAGAAGATGCATTTCCGATGCGCTTAAAGAAAAGTATAAACTAAAAGTAAGTGAAGACGTAATTGTTCCAAGAAATAAAATACCTGCATTGTTAAAAGGAATAAAAGAAATAGAAAAAAAACATTCCGTAACTATAATAAGTTTCGGGCATATAGGTGATGGAAACGTTCATACAAATATACTTAGTGAAATAGAAGACCCTCAATGGAAGAAGAAATGTCCGTTAATCATCAGAGAATTATTTGAACTCGTTATAAAACTTGGCGGGACAATTTCTGCAGAACACGGTATAGGTTTAGCAAAACAACCTTACATCAATATGGCTCTCGACAACACGCAGATTGCCCTTATGAAAAACATAAAAAAAGTCTTTGACCCGAATAATATATTAAATCCGGGGAAGATTTTTTGACATTAACTCTTTTAGTTTATACGGATACTCCTGAAAAGGCATTTTCCCGGTTACCGCGCATAAAGGTTTTTGAACATCGGGACAGCTTCTTATACAGTCCGCCGAACAGTTTATAGGTTGGAATTCTCCGTTAACCCCTTTAATATGAACAAAATTATTTGGCATTGCTTCACAGGTTTTAATATTCTGTGAATCATATTTGTTCGGCAATTCAAGACATACCGCATAAGTTAACCCGCTTTTTTCGGCAGCGGTTTTTAATATGGAATGAAACTTTATACGCGTGGATAATGATGTCATAAAACGTTTATTCGATGGGTAAGTGTTTAATGCATTTGCCTTGAATCCATAAAATCCTTCTATTAAAGGAATGGAATTCCGCCATTGTGAATTTTCCAACGCATTAACTAATCTGCCCATAGACAACACATTATAATATCCGAGTGAACCTATTATATGTTTTGCTCCCGCAGAAGCAAGTTGTTTTATGTTCTCACATACCTCCTCTATACCAATAAAACCTAATATTGTCGGGTCGGTTCTGCCGACAACCGGTACGCCGGCATTCGTTAATTCTTTTATTGCGCTTAATCTATCGGTGATTTTAGATGCGCCGGGGGAGGTAATTTTCTGTTTCTCTTCCGTTGCCTCAACCGTAATTGCAATGTACCAGTACGGGTATTTTTTTAACTCCGGTATTTCTTTCAATAACTCCAGTGCTCCGTCTGCGGATTTAGTTATAATCCTAAAACTTAACTTATATTTCATAAGCAATTTCACTATATCAAACGTAATCTTCCGTATTTCGGGAACGGGTTGCAGGGCGTCGCTTACCTGAGAGATATAAAATGGCGGCAATATACTTGCCTGATTTATCTCCGATTCCAATTTGGGAATTAAATTTTTATAAACGATTAGCTTGTTTTCTCCGCCTGAGGCGGATGACCATGGGTATGCTCGTGCATAGCACATCGGGCAATTATGAACACAAGCGCCTGAATGCGTAATTGAGATAAGAGCAGTATGCGGGCATTTACGATTTGCCTTTTTATAAGGGAAATCGTGAATAATCGCACCTTTCAAATCCCTGAATTCTAGCTCCGCCAGGGCGGAATGTTTCATCTCCATATCTAGCAAGTAGAAACGAGGGATTTCTCCTGTCCTCCAATACAATACTACTTTTGATTTAGCGGACCTACTTTTGAGATGGCATAAATTTCAGGAATAAGGTATTTATCCGCAATAGATAAAACATCATCCGCGCTTACTTTATCAATGTTCCTTATCGTTTCTTCCGGAGACACATATTTACCAAGATGCATTTCATTGGTTAATAAGCTCGCAACTCTTGAAGATGTAGATTCTAAACTTAACATCAGGTTCCCTTTTAACTGTCCTTTAGTTCTGATAAGTTCTTTCTTTTCCAATCCATTTTTCCTGAGCTGGTCAAATTCATCCCACACGCAATCAATCGCTTTGTTCACATTTTTAGGGTCAGTAACAAGATACGTTCCGAATATTCCCGTATCACTAAAAAGTTCAAGAAAAGATAATGCTTCATAAACCAGACCTTCTTTTTCACGTAATCTCTGGAATAATCTTGAACTCATTCCCCCGCCCATAATAGTAGTCAGGATTGACCACGCATACCTATCTTTATTTTTGTATTCTATGCTTTTAGTCCCCATAGCCAGATGAATCTGTGAAATATCTTTCTTCTCTAATTGTCTGATTTTTGAGGATAGTTTTTTCGGTAAAACATTATTTCTTGCAGATAAAGTTTCTTTGGAAAATTTCAGTGTTTTGGATACAAGTTCGGCAAAATTCTTATGTTGTATTGCACCGGATGCAACTGCTATAATCCCGGGAGCTTTGTAATGAGAGTTCCGAAACTTTAAAATATCTTCCTGCGAAAACCTTTTTACATTATCCTCAGACCCTGCAATTGAACGGGCAAATGGATGAGAGTCAAATAATAATTGCGATAGTATATGTAACGCCTGCTCGGATGGGGAATCGTTAAAACTTTTAATTTCTTCAAGTATAACATTTCTTTCCAGTTCTATCTGGTCGGACTCAAATTTGGCATTTTTCACTATATCCGAAAGAATATCCCATACAAATTCAAAATGCTCATCCATACATCTTGCATAAAAATATGTGAACTCGTGCGCCGTAAAACCATTCAGTTCGCCGCCAATAGAATCTACCTGTATTGCAATATCTTTCGCCGTTCTTTTACGAGTTCCCTTAAAAATAAGATGTTCTATCATATGAGAGATGCCGCTTTCGGAATCCGTTTCATCCCGAGCTCCCTGGACAATACATACTCCAAGACACACGGAACGGACATTTTCAATTCTTTCGGTAACCACTCTCAGTCCATTTGGTAAAACAGTTTTAGAGTAACTCATAATTTTTATCTCCTTTTGTTTACTGTTAGCAATTTATTCAAAATCTATTATTTGAAAACTCGGGAATTCACCCTTGTATTCCATCCAATTTACTTTCGTTCCTTTAACATCTGCCGATGTCGGACCGACCTGTAATATTTTTATAAGCTCTTCTATCAAACCTCTTTCCCCTTCTACGAGCACCTCTACCCTATCATCATACAAGTTTCTTGTCCACCCAGTCAATCCTAGATTCCTCGCATTAACTTGCGTAAAACTTCTATAGCATACTCCCTGGACCAAACCATCTACGAATATATTAGCTCGAATTAACATTAAATAATAGGTTCTTTTAATATATGCACTCGTTCGTTTGCTATTTTTACCGCCAACGTAACTGCCTCGGAAGGATTAGTAACTCTTTGTATGGGGACATCGATTTCCCATGTGTTTAATCCTACAACGGGAACTTCAAGTATATTGGCAAAAGCAATTTCGGACAAAGTTCCTTCTCTTCCGTCTACTGCAATAACAACATCGCTTGACCTTATGATTATTATATTTCTTGCAAGCCCCATTCCGGTAACGATTGGTATGTCTACCCATTTATTGGCTTCGTTTTTCGTCCTTCCCGGCAGAACTCCTATGGTAATACCGTTTTCGCTTTTTGCGCCCCTGCAAACGGCTTCCATAACTCCGGTAAGACCGCCGCATATAACTATATTTTTACTTTTAGCAATATCCCTGCCGACTTCATAAGCCATTTCATAAATATCTTCGTTGCAAACTGCTCCCCCAATAACCCCGATAATTTTAGTCATCGCGCCTCCAAATTTTCCATACCGTTACAAATCTAATTTAATATTGTAACCCCCAAACTAAAACCCATTTGAATTCTAAATATCGCAGTATAAAAGCTTATACTCCAAACAGGAACATTACTCTTCCGAGTTAAGAACAAAAACTTTTATTTCACCGGAAGGTAATTTGTCTGCAAGCGGTTTTCCCGTATTATCAAACCCCACTATCCCATAAGAAGACGGGAAAGAATCGGCAGGCGCAATATAATAACCATAAGCTAATCCGCCAATCATCCCTTTTAAGCTTGCATTCTGTCCATCCGAACTAAAATTACTTGTTTCCGTTCTTAAATCATATTCAAAAACCTGTATATCGCTAGTTGTAATAGGTTTTTGTGTATATGAATTCACCGGTGGAGTATAAAACTTTTCAATTTCAGAAAGATCTTTTGGAAATCTCCCATTATTATATGCTGCATAATTTTCAACGGCTGCCTGTAAAGAATAAGCGGATACCGTTATCATATATCTTTGCTTTATTTCTATTTTTTCTTTATACTGTGGATAGGCAAGCAAAAAAACCAACAAACAAGCAGATAAAAAAATCCCGATTTCCAGATACGGAGAATATTTATTTTTCATTTCCCTTTCCTCCTTACATACAAAAATTTCATTTGGGCGCTGTAGGATTCGAACCCACGGCCTTCTGCACGTCAAGCAGACGCTCTAACCAACTGAGCTAAGCGCCCCCCATAAATAATACTCTTTTAGCGGGCGATGGGACTCGAACCCACGATATCCAGCTTGGGAAGCTGGCGTTCTACCACTGAACTACACCCGCGCACGAAATTAATTATTGAATATAATATCTTTTTTAGGTAAGTCAAGTTTTTTGAAGTTTTATGGATGATGGATTTGAAAAGTATACAAGTAAATAATTACCTTCTCTTCAGTATTTCAATTACCGGTGGGACAAAAGAAATAAAAACAATTAAATATATTATGCCTGACAAGTGATTTTGAACAAATGGGATTCCTCCGAAAAAATATCCTCCGAACAAAAAGAATGCAACCCATACAACCCCGCCAATTACATTAAAACTCTGGAATTTTGCATAATTCATCTTTCCAATCCCCGCAACAAACGGAGCAAATGTCCTTATAATTGGCATAAATCTCGTAATGATAATTATTATTCCCCCATGCTTTCTATAAAATTCCTTTGTCTTTTCAAGGTAATCCTTCCTGAATAAAGGGTTTTTCGCAAAGACTTTCTCCCCAAAATAATTTCCTATCCAGTAATTGACCGTATTTCCAAGAATTGCTGCAAGCGTCAGAACAAAGAAAAGTAGAAACACGTTTATGGACCCTTTAGCTGCAATAGTTCCTATCACAAAAATCAAAGAATCTCCCGGAAGGAACGGTGTAATTACCAGTCCGGTTTCACAAAATATTACAAGAAAAAGGAAAAGATATGAAAGCGTTCCGTAATTATGAACAATAACTCCAAGATATTTATCTATGTGAAGTAAAAAATCAATTACATTTTTAATGATTTCCATATTCCATCCTCACCGCCCACCGCCACAGCTGGATCTCCGACAAGGCGGGATGTTCCACATTTTATATAAACGAATGTGGCAAGTTTTACAGGAATATTCTATAGTGTCAAGTTTTTTGTTTCGAGAGCTTCCCCCCTTTCTTTATTTTAACTCTGTGTCCTATTTTGTGAGAATTCTCTTATCTGTTCTTTATTTTAATCTCCTCCAATCTTAGCAAGCCCTTAGAGCTTTAGCTCTTATTAGAAGCTCTTAAATTTGTTTTGTAGAGCCTCTTCGGAGTCTTTTACTGGAGGGATTTCTATCACGCAAAGCGAGGCTTTAAATCCCTGTTGAAAACAAATCTATTCTTTTTTTGTGTTTTTATCTGTGTTTATCATTGGCAATATTATCTGTTTGTATTTTTTCTAATTTTTTATTCTCTGGTTAATCTGCGTCCAAAAATAAGCAAAAACGCCAAAAATAAAATTTCCATTGACAGAATTATAAAATAAAAACATAATACTAATATGGGAAGAAGCAAAGGGTGGACACTAACAGAGTTAATGATAGTAATAGTAATGATGGGCATCATTATCGGAATCAGTATCCCAAGTTTCAAAAATTATATAGCGAAAACCAAATTAGATACCGCCAAGAATGAAATTCTGTCTACCTTAAACGCCGCACGCTCAAGCGCACTTTCCGAACAACAAAACTATCAGGTTATATTTGAAAAGGCTACTAACACCTATAGGATAAACCCTGGTGGTGCTTCAAAAACACTCCCCGATGGAATAGTAATATCAAATTCTTTCGATATTACCTACGAATTCCATCAAGATAGGACAGCACTTACGACTCCCTGTAATGTTAGTATCGTTAATACGCAAAATAACAGTGTAACATTTTACCTTATACCGGCTACGGGTTACATAGAGGTGCAAGAATGAAAAACAAAGGCTTTACTTTAATAGAAGTTCTGGTGTCAACACTTATTCTTGCAATTGGTGTTCTCGCAATGGTAAGACTTTTCCCAACCGCCTCAATAGTAAATGCAAGGGCAGATAGAATAAGCCAGGCAACAATACTTGCCGAAGACAAAATAGAACAAATAAGAAGTATGGGATACGATAGCCTACAAAATCTTATATCTGCAGGACAGGATAGCGGCACTTACAAGGTCGAAACTATAACTTTAAACTGGAGTCTAAGCACGGTGGGAAATCTTATACAGGCAAACATTGTATGTCATTGGCCCCCCCCGGGCAGAGTAATCAAAAATGAAGCAAGTATTAATCTTGTAACACAAGTGAGCAACCATGAATAAAAAAGGCTTAACTATGATTGAACTTATTGTAACACTTGTAATTTTAGGTATAATTATGACATTGGCAATATCTTTGCAAATTCACAATCAACAACTCTATAAAAGAGAAACTTCTCTAATTGACCTTCGCACAAATGTTCGCGGAGCGCTTGACATTATGGTTGAAGATTTAAGAAGCGCAGGGTTCAACCCGGAAGAAGCCCCCGCACCTGCTTTTACCCCCGGAGTAGTAGATGCGCAGTCAAATCTTATATGGATACGAACCGATACAGACACAGATGGAGTATACGATATCGGGGAAGAAATAGGCTATAGCATTTCCGACGGTAATCTCTACAAAAACAAGAATATGAACGGCGTTACGGATACTTCAATAATTGCAAGAGGTATAGATTATCTTGAGTTTAGATATATGGACAATAAGAGTGTTGAATTTACAAGCCCGGTAGCAGTTGCATCATTGGATAGCATAAAAACAATTAAAATAATAATAGTAGGAAAAACCCTAAAAAGATTTTTAAATTATATTGAATCGGGAAACTACCCGGATGGCACTTCCTATTCTGACAGATGTTACAGATGTTGGGATTCTACTTTTGTGAAATTACGAAACATCTAAATTATTTATCTTTCTCTTTTTTCCCGTGATTTCTGAGAATAACAAGCACCCCTATAGTGGCAGTAAATAAAACCGTAGCTTCTCCAAGCGTATCGTAGCCTCTATAATCAAGAATTATAGCGCTTACAAGGTTAGGTGCTCCCGTTTGGACTAGTCCATTTTTAATATAAAAATCCGAAACTCTCATGAGCGGAGAACCAAACGGAGGCAAAAACCCCATCGCTTGTATAGTGCCAATAATAACGAGAATAAGAACACATATCCCTACTATTGATGCAGGTAATATATGTTTAGTTGTGTCTACTCTTGTGCTTCTTGATATTGCAGCTATGAATATGGCAAGAGTTAAGACCTCCACAACTACCTGAGTAATTGCAAGATCCGGAGCCTGTAACATAAGGAATAAAAGCCCCTGTGAAAATCCGACGGCGCCCATTGCAATAACAGCACCCAGTAAATCCTTGATTTCACAGGCAATTACTGCAGCAACAATCATAAACACAAGCACACCATAAAATGCAATCATAAGGTAAAAGTAATTATGCAATAGCTTTTGTCAATAAATTTTTGTATTAAAATTACTTCATTACATTGATTTGTTAACTTCATTAACCTTCTTTCATTTCAAAAGAATGATTTTTTACACCGGGATTTCTATTTCCCTTTTTAAAATAACAATTTGACAAACATCAAAATAAATATCAAATGATATGATATATTTAAAATTATGAATTTTTTACTATTTTTAACGTTATTAGGTTCTCTAGAAAATAGAGAGCCTCTTCCATATTATGATAATTCTATTTGGGAACAAGATAAAGGAGTGAAAAGCAACATCTTAAAAAACTCTGTGATTGCAGGAATTTCCGGCAGTGTTTTCCACGCCTCTTCTATTTTTGTCCCTTTCGCAATCGAAAAAGACGGGTACAACCTTTATACCGGGCGATGGAACGTAATAATCCCGGCATGCATAGCCGATATTGGGATTGGCACAATTGGAGGGTTATTATCCGGAGTACTTGCTAAAAGCTGGATCAAAACGGAAGATAACAAGCTCGTTGCCTTTCTCAAAGGCACTGCTACCGGCTTACTGGGTGGAATCTTGTGGGGAACAACTGTGGGCAGCATTTGGACACATAATACAAAAAAATATGATTGTGAATATTCCAGATACTATGACTTATATGTTCTTATGAGCGTATATTCCGGTGTTGCCGTCAGCGCTATCGGAAGCGGCACAACCATACTTTATTCCAGCTGGAATATCTGGAGTAAATAGTACCACATAAAATACCTTTATGCTAATTATAATCATATTATTACTCTCAGGAATATTATTTGGATTTTTGTTGCGGGGAAAAAAAGGGCTTATTACTTTTGCAGATAAGCTTACAAACTGGACTATTTACTTACTTTTACTACTTTTGGGAATTGCTATTGGTTCCAATGACAAAATAATCAATAATATCGGAGACATTGGGATTAATGCAATTATTATTGCTCTTGGAACTGTAATCGGAAGTATCCTTGTTTCTTATATAGTTTATTTTCTTTATTTCAAAAAAGCAAAAGATGAAAAATAGCTTAATCATAATTGCTTTCTTTATTTTAGGTGTTTTAGGCGCATTGTTTTTACGCATACCTAAATCTATGTTTAATGCAAACCTTACTCTTTATAGTCTTTATTTGTTAATATTTTTGATTGGAATCAGCATAGGCAGTGACGCAAAAGTCTGGCAGATTATAAAAAATACAAATATTAAAATAGTCTTAGTGCCTTTATCAATAATTGTCGGAACATTGTTAGGCGTCATTCTATCTTCGTTTTTCATAAAAAATATTTCCTTGAAAGAATTGACAGCCGTAGGATGTGGGTTTGGATATTACACCCTGTCAAGTATTCTCATCACGAAAATCAGCAGTGAAGCTTTAGGAGTATTGGCATTGCTTTCTAATATTTTCAGGGAAATTATAACACTATTATTCGCTCCGGTATTGGTAAAATATTTTGGTAAATTGGCACCTATAGCTTCCGGAGGCGCTACATCAATGGATGTAACCCTCCCGGTTATCACAAAATTTGTCGGGAAAGAATACGCGATAATATCCGTTTTCAGTGGAGCAGTTTTAACTGTTGTCGTCCCCATCCTTATAACCTTTATCTTAAAATAAAATCCAACCCCTCTCCCCTACCAAACAGGCCGCATTTAACTTTCACAAATAAACTATTGACAAAACATTAGGAACAATATACCTTCATAATATATTCCCCAAACTTATAACTAACGGGGTTAACTACATTAGTACTATAAAAATTAACAACTGTTTTAAGTAAAAGGAGGTAAGATGAAAAATTATTTTAATCTTCACCGCCGGGGCTGGATGTTCTACCTATTATCCTTGTTTTTATTATATGGAATAGCATATTCGGAGTGGAGCCCGACAAAAAATCTTAATACGGGACGTTCCGGTTTTGAGTGTGCCGGACTTAATAATGGCAAAGTAATGGTTATGGGTGGCTTAAATGATTATTCTAACTATGAACTTTTTGACCCTGCAACAGGTATATGGACTAAAAGCGCATTACCTGCAATGTCAAGCCATGACCTTGGAATACTTATAGGAAATGGAAAAATTTTATATCTTGATGGCAGCGCTTGTAACTTTTGGTTTTACGACCCGATTACCCAAATATGGTCCAGCGCAGGGGTTTCGCTTGCCGCATGGGATAGTTGGAATTGTTATAACTTAATGAAAAACGGTAAAGTGCTTATACCTTATGATGGACAACATTGCCAGATATATGACCCTGCTGGTAATTCTTTAAGCGCAACGGGCTCAACCGTATATAATCACGGAAGCGGAGTACAATTAAACCTTCCGAACGGTAATGTACTCCTCGCGGGTGGTGGAGCGACAGCATCAAAAATAGTAAATTGTGAAATATATGACCCTGTTTTAGGAACATGGTCACAAACAGCTTCAATGGCTGTAGCAAGAAAAGCACACGTAGGCGTATTGCTCCCTCCCCCTTGGGAAAAAGTATTAATGACCGCAATTTTGTCTCCAACTCAACTTTACGACCCGGCAGCAGGCACATGGGCAACAACCGGACCTATGAGCACTACGGCTAGATCGTTTGCAGCAATGGCTTTGTTGCCTTGTGGAAAAGTGCTTATGGCAGGAGGAACCGTCGAAAAGACCTGTGAGCTTTATGACCCCGCAGCAGGGGCATGGACTATGACAGACAGTATGATGGTCGAAAGAGACCATTTTTCTCTCGCAATACTTTATACGGGAAAAGTTCTGGCAATGGGAACTCAACTGTCGGGTTTTCCACCTCAATCCGAAATATACGACCCTTCACAGGGAATATTCGCAAATAAAACAACGATTAATACAGGACGCAGGGCTGCAGCAATCACTGCTCTTCCCATAATACACACGAGTAATTGTTCCACGAATGTCCTTATTACCGGTGGTGAAAATGGAAGCGGGACACTTAATTCCTGCGAATTATACAATTATCAAAGAGATGTTGCCGCAAACACAGGCTCGCTTAATACCCCAAGAAGCTATCACACAATTACGCTTTTGCCGTCTTCGGGAGTGCTGGTAGCGGGAGGGAAAAATGCCTCCACCCCGCTTAATTCTTCCGAAACATTTAACTTACTAACGGAAGTATGGACAAACTCAGGAACAATGACAGATACAAGGTTTGACCATACTGCTACATTACTTAAAGACGGCAGAGTTCTCGTAACAGGCGGGGAAAATGGTTCCTATCTTAACTCCTGCGAAACATACAGCGGTGGGGTATGGACAACCGTAAATCCTATGAGCACTGCAAGAGCAAGACATTCGGCTGTATTGCTCTTAAACGGGAACATCCTTGTAATAGGCGGGGAAACCGCTGCAGGGACGCCGACAAACACTTGCGAACTCTGGGACGGGACAAACTGGACAAATGCGGCATCTATGGCCAACGCAAGAAACTTGCATACTACAACGCTTTTGCAGTCAGGGAAAGTTCTCGTGATTGGTGGAAAAGGAGCAGGCGGAACGGCATTAAATACTTGTGAAGTTTACAATCCGGCAACCAATACGTGGTCGTCCGAAGGAAATTTAAATTCAGCCCGTTATGCGCATAATGCTATTCTACTTTATTCCGGTCTTGTTTTAGTAACCGGTGGAACAAACGGCACAAATTCAATTTCCTCCTGTGAAATCTGGGATCCGGCAGCAGGTTTTGATTCCTTAACAAATAAGCACGAATGGAAAGTTACCGCGTCACTAACAACTCCAAGGGCTTATCACTCATCAATTCTTCTTCCGTATCTCAAACCTTATGTATATACAATAGGCGGTTTTGACGGAACTTCATATGTAAATTCCATTGAACAATATGATGTAGGACTTGGTTACCAGGATATATGGCAGTCAACAATAACCAATTACCCTTCGATAACGCCCATATCTGCTACAATGAACATACAGGGGACTCTTTTCCGCGGCGTATCGGAAGCAGATGGTGGAAACTATTGTCATAAATCGTCTAACGACCATCCGATAATTTCTCTTGTCCGTGTGGGTGGAGGGAACTGGCAAGGTAATGGCGGCGGGGAAATTATGAATATGCCAAACAGCACTTCTTGGGATACCGCGCATACAAACGTATCTCTGGATATGTCAGATTTCCAGGGACATTACAAACTGTGGTCTATCGTAAATGGTATTCCCTGCAAATGGTATAAACAATGCGCCGGAATTGAAGACAAGTCAAATTTGGATTTTGGATTTCGGAATGCGGAATTGACAGCAAAGCCAAACCCGTTTGTTAATAAAACAGTGGTCAGTATTTCGTTGGCAGTAGCCGATGGAAATGTAGGGCAAGGCTTTAGCCTTGCAATTTATGATATAGCAGGAAAATTAGTAAAAACTCTTTCCCCGATTAACGATTCACGTTTAACGAATAACGAAATAAAATGGGATGGGAAAGATAACAAGGGCAAAAATGTAAGACAGGGCATATACTTTGTAAGAAACAAATCTAAAGGATCTCTAAAACTCATCAAACTCAAATAATCTGTTTTTAATATTTGTTTATTATTTTTCGCAGGGGCAGACCTAAGCGTCTGCCCGTTTTGTTTTTGGACCCGTAGGCACAATTTCAAATTGTGCTCTCCAGTGTGTTAGATTCGTAGGGGCGAACAGCAGTTCGCCTTTTTGTTTGTTTCTTTTGTAGGCACAACTTGCCTGACGGCAGTCAGGTTTCAAATGGAACATCCGGGACATCCCGCTTGGGCGGCGACCGCTTGCCTGTCCAGAGTTTACCCCGCTGAGGCGGGGTAGGAGAAGCGGTGATTGTGCTCTTTGAATAATTTCTGTTTTTTTATTTCTAATGACTAATATAGGAAGCCCTTGAGTTTTAGCGATTAGGGATACCTATTCAGAAGCGTAGGATCCTAATACCCTATTAACTAATTGTTTTTTCCTGTTTCAAAAAAAATACAACATTTCCCCTATTGACAAGATTAATATACACTACTATAAAAATATCATATAAATATATGAAAAGCAGAACCGAAATAGAACAAAATATTCTTAAATGGGGATACATAATAACTATTATCGTAGTCATTCTACCTTTTATTAATCATATATTCTATGATTTGCGTTATGAACGACACATCCCTCTTTCGGATTTAGGAGATGTTATTGAGGTCTGTTTTGAAGCTTTAACAATATTTCTGTTAGGTTTCTTCTCCACAAGAACACTTAGTGGAGCTATTAAAAGGAACAGGGAACTGGAAGAAAAACATCAAAAAGAAAAAGAAGAAATGAATAATAAAATTATTGAAAGCGTAATGGAAGCGCAGGAAAAAGAACGCAAAAAAATTTCAAGAGAAATGCACAACGGCGTAGGGCAAAACTTAAGTATCGTGAAAATGAATCTTGAAATGGCAACTAAAAAAAGCAATAAAAACCTTTCTAAAGATTTCAATTCAACCATAAACTTAATTAATGAAAGCATACAAGAATTGAAGAAATTATCTATGGATGTACGTCCCAGCATCTTGGATGACCTTGGATTGGTTCCCACGCTAAGATGGTATATAAAAAATTGTTCCGCAAGCACAGGTGTCAAGATAATATTTACCGGAAATATTGAATGCAGATTATCTCCCGGCATAGAAACCAACATATACAGAATAATTCAGGAAGCTTTATCCAATGCCCTAAAACACAGCAAAGCAAAAGTTATAAATATATTTATAAAGGCAGAGAATAACGAACTGTTCTTATCCATAAAAGATAATGGGAAAGGATTTGAACCAGAGAAATACTTGACAGGTATGAATAATAACAATAAGATAGGCATTGTAAGTATAAAAGAAAGAGTAACTTTGATGAATGGCGCTTTAAGCATAAAATCTGACACTGGCAAAGGAACAGGAATTGAAATAAAAATACCAATAAAAAGAAAGGATAATGCAAATCATTTTGATTAACGTTTTAGATAATTAACTTAATGAAAACCAAAATAAAGAAAGGATACCAAACTCTTAAAAAAGGCTATATACTAACTATCGTTCTGGTGCTTACGCCTTTTATTGCCCGTATAATTTATAATATTTGTCACAATGCACAACCAGCCTTTGCAGATTTAGAAGATGTTTTTGAAATCTGTGGAGAAACTTTAGCTATATTTTTATTAGGTTATTGGGGATTACGAACCATTAATTTAATGAAGAAAAATATAGAAATAGAAGAAAAGTACGAAAAAGAAAAAGGAGAAATGAATAAACAGATAATTGCCAGTGTATTAGAAGGGCAGGAAAAAGAACGTAAAAAAATTTCAAGGGAATTACACGATGGGATAGGTCAAAATTTGAGTGTGCTAAAAATGAATATGGAAATGGCTCATAACCATAAAAAAGGCAAAGACAAAAAAATTATTTCCAAATCTATGGATCCAACTATAAAACTAATTGATGAAAGTATACGGGAGCTAAAAAAATTATCTATGGACACACGTCCTAATATACTTGACGACCACGGGTTAATTCCTGCATTGAAATGGTATATAAAAAATTGTTCTGCAAGCACAACAACTAACATCAAACTTAAAAACAACTTAAATTATAGATTGTCTCCTATTTTTGAAACCAATATATACAGGATAGTCCAGGAAGCAGTATCCAATGCTATAAAACATGGCAAAGCCGTTATAATAAACATATTTATAAAAGTTGAAGATGAAAATCTCTTGCTTTCCATAATAGATAACGGAAACGGTTTTGACTTTAAACAATATCTTAAAGAAAGAAAATATAATAACCAGGTAGGTATCATTAGTATGCAGGAAAGGGTAAATTTAATGGATGGCGTTTTTAATATAGAATCGCAAATCGGTAAAGGCACAAACATAGAAATAAAAATACCCGCTCCCGAGAAATTTGCCTCTGGGGGGGGGGGGACTTAACTTAACGGCAAACAAAAATGAAAATCGTCCTAATTGAAGACCATAATATAGTAAGGGAAGGGTTAAAAAAACTACTGGAAGAAGATTGTTCAATACAGATTGTCGGAGAAGCTCAGAACGGGAAAGAAGCCATTAAGCTCGCAGATAAGTTAGTTCCTGATTTAATGCTAATGGATATCTCTATGCCTCTAATGAATGGGATAGAAGCAACACGGATAATTAAAAAAAAACGCCCGGGAATAAAAATTCTTATATTAAGTATGTATGACAATGAAGAATATATAAAAAAAGCTTTACTTGTAAAAGCTGATGGGTACTTATTAAAAGAAACATTGGCAAAAAACCTTATTTCTGCAATAAAAATTATAGAAAAAGGTGGAACATATTTTAGCAATAAAATAGCAGAACAACTATTAGATAAAAAACATTCTCTCCCCCAGAAACAAAATGATATGAAAACAACTTTTGACACTTTAACTTCAAAAGAAAGAGAAGTTTTAAAATTAATAGGAGAAGGACATTCCAATAAAGAAATTGCCAACATTCTTGTCAGAAGTGTAAAAACCATAGAAACACACCGTTCAAATGTAATGAGAAAATTGTCCATTCATAAACTTGCAGACTTAATAAGATATGCAATAAAAAAAGAACTGTAAGGAATTTGTAATAGTTTGTTCCCCTCTTAAATCCTTTTGAATACCCCGATAGTTCAATACCTTAATGCCTTTCTAATTCATTTATAAAATACAGCATTACCCCTATTGACAAAACAAAAAATAGTAAGTAACAAAATACCATAATTAAATTTGATGAAAATAAAATCAAAGGAGGTAGTATGAAAAAAAGTGTTAGAAAGGTTATGTTGTGTTTACTGCTATTTTCAGTAGCAGTTACACTATCGGCACAGACTACCAAAATCACAGGGAAAGTCATTGATTCGGATACCTGGAAGCCGCTTATTTGTGCGAATATCATTATAGAAGGCACAGGTATGGGAGCATTTACGGATAATAAAGGAAATTTCTCTATGAATATTGAGCCCGGGAAATACAATATTACGGCATCAATGATAGGATATAAAACAGAAAAACTTGAAATAGTAATATCCGAAGGCGAAAATACATTACCGGATATAAAACTTAAAACAACAGCCTTACAAATGCAGGAAGTAGTTGTTACTGCAAGCAGAGTACCTACAAAGGTTTTTAACGCAGCCGCAGCCGTAAGTGTTGTTAATGAAAGTAAAGTAAAAGCCCCGGAGAATAATAGCGTTTGTGAGGCTTTAAGGAATATTTCAGGAGTACAACTTTGTCAATATGGAGAATCCAATGTAATGGGAGGTTCATGGGGATTCTCAATGCGGGGATGGGAAAGTTCGAGGGGTGTTTTTCTTGTGGACGGTATTCCCCAGACAGGAGGGCAAATAGCAAACCTACCTTTTGAAGCAGTTGACAGGATAGAAGTAATAAAGGGACCTTGCGGAGCTCTTTACGGTAAGAACTCTCTTGGCGGCGTTGTGCAAGTTATCACAAAAGCAGGAACAGAGGAAAATCAAATAACAGCAAACACAGGTTATGAAACTGTTACCGGGACGAAAAAACTTTCTTTAACCGCTTCAGGCCCATTAAATATCGGCAAGAATTCAACCTTCGCAGTTACAGGAGGAATTAGGGCTGCTGATGGCTGGCAGACACGAACGGATACTGCAAGTGGCGCAAAGGCACCTGCAAATAGCAAGATATATGACTTTTATACACATCTTGAGATAGGATTGACTCAAAAAGACAAGTTAAAAGTACTCGGAGGATATGATAATGGCTATCAAGCTCAGCTAACTACTATATGGGTAGATTCACTCGGGAAAAGAATAACTCACTACTTTCCCGACCGTGGTACAAATTATTCTATTCCTAACCGTGATTATATCTATCAAATTACATACAGATTAGGAACAATATGGACACATAACTTTAACTCCACAACAAGTCTTACAAGCACTATTTCTGGCTGGCAGAAATTGACTGAAGGAGCAGTAGGGAGATTAAGGGGTTTCTCTCCAAAAGGAGATACTGTTTATCGTTGGGCAAATAATTCAAGAAGCAATGGCTGCAGTGGATTCGGTGAAACACAATTCCAGAAACAAATGAAAATTGCGGGAAACACGTTGACATTAACAGCCGGTGCTAATTGCGAGTTAAAACCATCCCAGAGTTATTCCCAAAGTATACAATACAAATCATCCAGTTATATTCCTTTGGATATTAATACATTGGTTGAACCCAGCCCAACAAATTACGTTTATGCAAAGCCAACTTACTCAGAAAGCAAGACAGAAGATTATGGCGTTTACCTTCAAAGCAATTTAACTCTTCTAAAGATTTTTGAACTTGAAGCAGGTATCCGTCATTGCAAATACAATCAATACAAAATTAGTATTCCTTCGGGAATAATAGACACCTTCTCACAGAATGCAGACCCATATCGTGTCGGACTTCTTTGTCATCTGTTAGAAAAAAATGACGCAAAGATTAATGTTTATGGTAGCTGTGGACAGGGTTTCAGTCCTCAACAAGGCGTAACCGATACAAATCTTATCAAGCCGGAGATAACTACAAGCAAGGAAGCTGGAATTAAATCCCGTTTTTTCGGAGGTATACTGAGTTTAAATCTTGCTGTTTACGATGATATCAGGCGAGGTGTAAAAGAAATTAATCCTGCAACAAATACGTATGAGAATGCTATTGACCAGGAAGTAAAAGGATTTGAAATTGATGTTTCAATAAGACCCGGTTCTATCTTATCGGGATTTGAACTTTTTGGAACGTTTACCGAGATGGACCCCAGGGTGCTTCACGATAAGTTTGCACCCGAAGGAGAAGGAAAATACCTTTATAGTAGCGGACCGTTTTCAGCGCTTCAATTATGGTCTATAGGAATAGGTTACAGCAATAAACTGATAAGCGGAGAAATCACAAATCACTACACCGGAACTTCTTATTATGATGCTGCCAATATAATTAAGTTCCCGGGTTATAATCTGATAGATGCTGATATTGCTCTTCATTTCGGAATGTTTGCTTTTTCTGTCTTCGGGAAAAATCTTCTTGATACGGAATACTGTACAGCATCATACGGACCTAATGTATTTACGGTTGACGGACATTGTGCAGGTGCAGCATTTGAAGGATTACCAAGAAGATTCGGAACTTCCCTTTCTTACGGGTTTAAATAATAAGAAAATAATACGACGCATTCTCCTGTTGATTTGCGGGTAGGAAGCAAGATGGGAATACTGCATCTCGTCTTGTCTTCCTGCCCGGTAGAATAAATAAAGAAATGATGACCACCGCTCCGCCTGAGGCGGACGGACAGCAGAGACGAAGGAATGACAGATAAATAAAAAAATGGGAAATTGGATATTTAGTGTAGTATCTCTACTAATTTTTTACATTATGTTCTTTTATCGTTCTGAATGGAGCGTAGCGGAATGAAGAATCTATTTGTAATAAGACTCTTCACCGCTTGAGGCGGAATTTATATTGTAAGAATTTAGATTTTATGTTCAGATAATTTTATGAGTCATAACTCTATTTTTCGTATTACAAGTCTCAAACTTTTATTACTTACAGGAATATTAATTACAAGCAACGCAATCGCATGTGCACCGGATACCCTGTGGACAAGAACTTTCGGTGGAACTAACTATGATTTTGGTAAATCAATCCAGGAAACTTTCGACAGCGGTTTTATAGTTGTTGGTTCTACGGTCTCTTTTGCAACAAGAGGTGGTTACGATTTTTATCTTATCAGGACAAATTCTTCAGGTGATACGTTGTGGACAAGGACTTTCGGTGAAGAAGGTAACGATTGGGGCAACTCAGTCCAAGAAACCTCTGATAGTGGTTTTGTTATTGCAGGAACTATATGTCCTAATTCTACAGATATTTATTTTGTCAAGACAAATTCTTCTGGCGATTCTATCTGGGCTAAAATTTTCGGTCATGCCGGTAACTATTTCGATTATGGTTATTCTGTTCAAAAAACTTCCGATAACGGTTTTATTATTTCAGGAGAAGAAGGTAACAGTAATATCTACTTAATAAGAACGAATTCTTCAGGTACTGCTGTCTGGCTTAAAACTTTCGGAGAGAATAACAGTGATTTTGGAAATTCAGTTCAGGAAACTTCTGATGGCGGTTTTATAATTACTGGCGGGACAACCTCATCCGGAACAAGCAAAGGCGACGTTTATCTTACAAAAGTAACTTCTTCGGGAGATGTAGTTTGGACAAAAACTTTCGGCGGGACTAAGAATGATGGAGGATGTTCCGTTCGGCAAACTAAAGACGGCGGGTTTATTATTACAGGTTCTACAAGCTCTTTTGGAGCGGGTGGCTCTGACGTCTATCTGATTAAGACAGATTCTTCAGGTAATACACTCTGGACAAGAACTTTTGGTGGGACAGGTAATGATTTTAGCAATTCAATCCAACAAACCAAAGACGGTGGTTTTATTATTGCAGGTTCTACAAACTCTTTCGGGGCAGGTGGTTATGATGTTTATGTTATCAGGACAGATTCTTCGGGGAGCACTCTTTGGACGAAAACTTTCGGCGGAAATGACGATGATAAGGGATATTCTATTCAACAGACTTCTGATGGCGGCTTTATTGTTGCAGGTGAAACGTACTCATTCGGAGCAGGCAACAATGATGTCTATCTCATCCGGTTAGATAAAGAAACAGGGGTAGAAGAAAAATCAAATATCAAATATCAAAAAATAAATATACAAATAGGACGAAACCCGTTTCGCACAAGCACGATTATTCATTATGCTACACCTCCAAATTCCGATTCACGCCTGTCCGCCGTAGGCGGAAATACCAAATTAACGATTTACGACATTTCCGGCAGGTGTATAAAAACTCTTGTCAACGAACAAAAACCAGCAGGCACTTATACCGCAATCCTTAATGCAAAAGAGCTAAAAGCAGGAATTTATTTTGCGGAACTGAAAACAGGGAACTATAATGTAACAAAAAAGTTAATTTTGATGAAATAAGCAGGACGATTATGAGGTGAAAATAGTTAATAACAAAAGAAATGATGAAACAATCTCAAACAAAGAGAATCAAATAAAGAATGAAAAATTGGATATTTAGGAATTAGAGGGTTTGTTCGGCATTCGGATTTTATGTATTTGGTAATTACATTTTATAGGAGGGGTTTATGGAATATATAGTAATAGGTATAGCGGCTGTCATTGTATCCGGACTTTCGCTCTTTTCTGGTTTTGGGTTAGGAACAGTACTTACGCCTCTTTTTGTAATCTTTTTTCCTATAGAGATTGCAGTAGGTATGACGGCACTGGTACATTTTTCCAACGGCATTTTTAAACTTATCCTGATGGGAAAAAATGCCGATAAAGCTACCGTTTTACGGTTTGGAATTCCGGCTATATTGTCTGCTTTTGTCGGAGCATATCTTCTTGGTCTTCTTTCCGGTATGCAGCCATTGACTTCCTACGACTTAGCAGGCAGACATTGCACTATTACAACAATAAAACTTGTTATTGCAGTTATAATGAGCGTATTCTCAGTTATTGAACTGATACCAAGACTGAACAATATAAATATAGAACGAAAGTATTTACCGATAGGAGGGCTTTTAAGTGGTTTTTTCGGAGGACTTTCAGGAAATCAGGGAGCTTTACGCAGCACTTTTCTTCTTCACGCTGGGTTAGATAAAAAAGCTTTTGTCGGGACAGGGGTGGTAATAGCCTGTATCGTTGACATTACACGAATCTCCGTATATGCTTATACGATTCTCGTTGCAAAAAAAACGAATCCCATAGAAGGACATATTCCTTTATTAATAGTTGCCTGTTTATCGGCATTCATTGGTGCTTATGTGGGTAAACGACTTTTGAAAAAAGTTACCATACGCACTGTGCAATTGATTGTAGCAATAATGATGTTCTTGATTGCTATAGGACTTGGAAGTGGGTTAATATAAATGGGGTTTTACAAAACAAAAAATAGTATCGACAGGGATTTGAAGAGAACTTTAAGAGATAAAAATGAAATGGAATGATTCTGAGTATAGGAGTATTACCGATAAAATTATTAAGGCTTTTTATAAAATACATAACCAGTTAGGTCCGGGATTATTAGAACAAGCATACCACAGAGCTCTGTTTATTGAGTTAAGTAAAGAATTAAAGGTTGCTTCTGAGAAAGAGTTTTCTGTTATGTACGAAAATCAGGAAGTCAGTAAATATATACCCGACTTGTTAATAGAAGAAAAGATTATAGTTGAAGTTAAAGCAGTAAAAGAGTTGAATGAAGAGCATAAAGCTCAATTAATATCACAATTGAGGGTAAGTGAAACTCTGATTGGATTTTTAGTGAATTTTGCTAAGAAAAATTTGGAATTTAAAAGATTTGACAACTTTTATCAGATTGAAAGAAAAGGTTTAAGTTTAGAAGAAAAGGGATTTTTTAAGTTAACAGGGATGGAAAGAGAATGTTAAAAGATAAAAGAATTAAGAATAAAAAATCTCTTTCAATCTCGTCCAATCCCTGTTAATAATAATTATGAAAAAGATAATATTATTAATCGCCATAGTTTTTTTATGTTTTATCGGGACAACTAAAGCTCAGGATGCTCAAAATACGGTAACCGTTACTGATATGGCAGGAAGAGAAGTATCATTCAGGCAGCCAGTAAAACGAATTATATTAATTTTTGGCAAAGAGATTTATGAATTCTCTTCACTGCTTGGAGATGAAATAGAAGACAAGCTTGTAGCCTGGGGCCCGGCTCTAAAGACATCAGATAATGATGCGTATATAACGTTTATTAAAAGGTTTCCTCGTTTGCAAAAAATACCTTTTTTAGGAAGTTATCATAAAGGGACATTAAATATGGAACAAATTTTAGCATTAAAACCAGATTTGGTTATTGCTGAAGTATCTATGACTTGGAGGGCGGATGTTATAAACCAGGTGGAAAAAGCAAAATTGCCTTATCTTGTTCTTGATATGGCCAGCGATCCCTTTCAAGGAAAAGTTCAAAGTAAAAGTTTACTCCTCTTAGGAAAGGTTTTAGGGAAAGAAGAAAAGGCGAAAGAAATAACAGATTTTGCGGATTCCCATATTGATACAATTTTTTCCCGTCTTTCAAGAATTAAATCACCAGTACCATCGGTATACATTGAAGAAGCGACTTCAGTAGAATTTTATGGAAATACTCATGGTTATGACAAAAACAGAAAATTGTTAACATGGGGGGCAGTATTTGGACAAGTCAGGTGTAATAATATTGCCGTAAATAAAATATGTTATATGGGACAGATAAACCCGGAATATTTATTGAAAGCGGACCCGGATGTAATTATTCTCATAGGTAGTAGTGGTAATTTAGATTTCCCTACTTCAATACGACTTGGTTATAATGTTAGCAAGTCAGAGGCATTATCAAGATTACAGGATTTTACTAAGCGTCCCGGATGGGAAAATCTCCAGGCAGTTAAAAATCATCGTATATACGCTTTATCCCATGAATTTATCCAACACAATATGGGTTTTGTTGGTCTGGAACAAATCGTAAAATGGCTATATCCCGATGAATTTAAGGATATTAATCCGGAAGAGGATTTGCAGGAATTTCATAATAAATTTATGCCTGTTCCATACAATGGAGTATGGATGATAGGGTTGGAGGATAAATGATAAAACAAAATATAGGTTTTTTTGATGCCTGTTCCAGAGAAATGGATGAATCCGGAACAAAATTAGTTTTTCGTTCACGTGTGGTTCCGATTGGCGAAAAATTAAACAAATTATATGACATAGCATCAACAAGAAATATCCCGATTCTTTTTACTACCTGTTGTGCGGGAAGAATGCCTGAAAAAAATGTGATGCCGGATGTCCTTTTTATTCCTATGGATACAAATAATAATGAATGGGTTAAAAATGTTAAAAATTATCATCAATTTTATATTCAAAAAAATCCCGATAGCGAAAGGGAACCGCAATTAAGCTATATTTGTGAGTATCATGATGCTTTTAAGCATAACAGCAATGCAATTAGATTAATAGAAATGCTTGATATTTCACATTGGATTGCTTTTGGAAATGGGTTTGATTTTTGTGTAACTACCGGGATTCGTACTCTTGTAAAGATGAAAAAGAAAGTAACCCTTATTACTGATGTTTTAATACGGGCTACTGATGGCACTGATGAAAATTATAATAACCTTATGGAAGAATTCCATAATCTTGGAGTATATACAACTACTTTGGAAGAGCTCTTAAAGTCTTTATAAAGATAATCAATCTTACGCATTGATATTAAAACAATGAATTAAGTTGGGGGGACAAATGATAAAACATAGTATAGGATTTTTTGAATCCGATTGCAGGCAAATGAACGTATCCGGTACAAAAATGATATTTCGTTCCCGCACAAAAATCATAGGTAAAAAAGTAAAAAAATTATACAACATAGCTTCGGAAATGAACATTCCTTATGTTATTACTTTTTGTTGTGGAGTTAAGATGTTTGAAAAAAATATGTTACCCGATATCCTTTTTATTCCTATAGACCAAAAAGATGATGAATGGACTAAGTATGTTAAAGACTACCGTCAATTTTTTATCCAGAAACTTTCCTGGCCAAAAACAGACCCGCAAGGTAAACGCTGCGATTATTTCAATGCTTTTAAGTATAACGGCAACGCGGTAAAACTGATAAAAATGCTTGATGTTTCGGAATGGATAGTCTTCGGAAATTCGTTTGAATTCTGCGTAAATACTGCCATACAGTCTCTTATAACTGCAGGACAGAAAGTAACCCTACTTACGGATACTCTAATCAGGGGAACAAAAGGCTTTGGTGATTCCGGGACAGATGAAAAATATAATAGTCTTATTAATGAGTTTCGTTCTCTTGGAGTATCTATGAAAACATTGGATGAGCTAAAAAATGAATGACAAAATCAGAATGACTATGAACGTCAGATAAAAAAATGAACAATTGGGTATTTAGAAATTTAAGAATTTTTTCGTCATTCGGGTTTGGGTATTTGGATTTACTCTTAGTTACTATAGTCCTTTTATGTTCTACAGGAACAATTAAAGCTCAGAAACTAAAAAGTGATTCAAACATAGTAACTGTCACTGATATAGCAGGAAGAACCGTATCTTTCAAACAACCAATAAAACGAATTGTATTAATTTTTGGCAAAGAAATTTATGATTTGTCCTCACTGCTTGGAGATGAAATAGAAGATAAACTTGTAGGATGGGGACCGGCTTTAAAGACATCAGATAACGGTGCTTATATAAAATTTATTGAAAGGTTTCCTCGTTTGCAAAAAACATCTTTTTTAGGGAGTTATCATAACGGGACATTAACTATGGAACAACTTTTAGCATTAAAACCAGATTTAGTTATTACTGGGTCTGGACCTCGGAATACTATAGAACAGATAGAAAAGACAAAATTACCTTATCTTGTCCTTGGTCTTGGTGACTTGTTCAAAGGAAAAGTTCAAAATTTAGGCATTGCCCATAAAAGTTTACTTATTTTAGGCAAAGTTTTAGGTAAAGAACAAAAAGCGAAAGAAATAACAGATTTTGTGGATTCTCATATGGATACAATTTTTTCCCGTCTTTCAAGAATTAAATCGCCAGTACCATCAGTATATCTTGAAAATGCGACTTCGGCGGAAGTTTACGGAGGCACGGAAGTTTATAGATATGGAAACGCTGGCGGTTTTGACAAATTGTCATATTGGAGCACAATGTTGGAACAAGTCAGATGTAATAATATTGCCGCAAATACAAGCAGTGAAGATAAGTCATATTTTGCTTATATGGGACAGATAAACCCGGAATATCTATTGAAAGCAGACCCGGATGTAATTATCCTCGTAGGTACTAGTGGTTTTTTAAATTTCCCTACTTCAATAAGGGTCGGTTATGATGTTAGCAAATCAGAAGCATTATCAAGCTTGGAAGCTTTCACCAAGCGTCCAGGGTGGGAAAATCTTAAGGCGGTTAAAAATTGCCGTGTATATGCTCTATCCTTTGAATTTCTAACCCATAGTATGGGATTTGTGGGGTTAGAACAAATCGCAAAGTGGCTTTACCCCAACGAATTCAAAGATATTGACCCGGAAGAAGATTTACGGGAATTTCATAAGCGCTTTATGCCGATAGAATATAGCGGTGTATGGATGATAGGATTGGAGGACAAATGATAAAACAAAATATAGGATTTTTTGAATCATGTTCCAGAGAAGTAGATGACACGGGAACAAAATTAATATTTCGTCCCCGTGTAGAACTTTTAGCTGAAAAATTCAATAAATTATATGATGTAGCATCAAAAGCAAATATCCCGTTTCTTTTTACTATCTGTTGTGGAGTAAGAATGTTGGAGAAAAATATTCTGTCTGATATTCTTTTTATCCCTATGTGCCCAAAAGATGATAAATGGACTAAATATGTTAAAGATTACCGGCAATTTTACATACAGAAAAATGCCACTAATGGTCTTAAAGAAAAAGACCTTAAAAAAAATGACTACTTTGACACTTTTAAGCATAACAGTAATGCAGTTAAACTGGTAAAAATGCTCAATGTCTCCGAATGGATTGTCTTTGGAAACTCCCTTGGAATTTCTTCTAATTTCTGTGTAAACAATTCCATTCTATCTCTTATCAGAATGGGACAAAAGGTAACTCTTCTTACTGATGTTTTAATAAGGTCGGCTAAAGGATATGATAATACTGGGACGGAAAAAAATTACAGCGACCTTATGAACGAGTTTAAGGAGCTCGGAGTTTCTATGACTACATTGGAAGAGTTTTTGAAGTCATTGTAAATTATTATGAAACCTATTGTTAAATCAGAACAGGTCTACGAAAAAATAACCCGTAAGAAAATCTTTTTCATCATTCTGGCAGTTCTTTCAATCGTTCTTTTATTTTTAACCGATATTATGACCGGACCTGCTATGCTTCCTATGAAAGATGTAGTCATAGCTATTTTACAACCTAAAAATGCGACAGATTTTGTCCACACCATAGTATGGACATTTCGGTTACCGATTGCGATTATGGCGCTATTAATTGGTTCTACACTTGCTATAGCAGGAGCAGAAATGCAAACCATTTTAAATAATCCGCTTGCCAGCCCATATACTTTAGGAATTTCATCAGCGGCAAGTTTTGGCGCTGCTATCGCCATAATTTTAGGCATCGGTAAATTACCTTTAATTGGGCAAGTAGGTATAAGTTTCAGCGCCTTTATCTTTGCGCTACTTGCTATGTTATGTATTTACGGGATAGCTAAATTTAGAAAAGGCACGACTCAAATTTTAATTCTCACGGGTGTTGCCCTTTCTTTTTTATTTAATTCTGCTGTTGCCTTTATGCAATATATTGCTTCGGAAGAACAACTACAATCCATAGTATTCTGGATGTTTGGCAGCTTACAGGGAGCCACCTGGCAAAAATTGGGAATTATTTCTACTGTAATGGTTGTAGGCATTCCTTTTTTCATTATAAACGCATGGAAGCTAACTGCTTTGAGACTTGGCGATATCCGCGCACAAAGTTTGGGAATTAATGTTCAGTCACTTCGCCTTAACAGCCTGGTTTTTGTTTCAATTTTAACTGCTACGGCAGTATGTTTTACCGGAACAATAGCTTTTATAGGTCTGGTAGGTCCTCATCTTGCGAGGTTTTTAGTCGGTGAAGACCAGCGGTTTTTTCTTCCTATGTCAGGATTACTTGGAGCTATATTACTTTCAGTGGCATCCATACTCAGTAAGCTTATAATTCATGGCGGTATGTTGCCAATAGGAATTACAACTTCGCTTTTCGGTGTCCCGTTCTTTATTATTATGATATTATCTAAAAAAAGGGAGTACTGGTGATTATAGAAATAAGAAACCTATCTTTTGCTTACCATTCAAAGCCTGTCCTGTCAGATATAAATATCAAACTGGTTCCGGGGATAACGGCAATCTTGGGACCAAACGCCTCAGGAAAATCTACGTTAATCAAATGCTTATTCGGCATACTCAAATCGAGAGGGGAAATATTATTTGATAATAAACATATATCTGCGTTTCATCGTAATGACCTCTCAAAAATAATCAGTTACTTGCCCCAGGAATCTCCCGTAAGTGCCGTATTAACTGTATTTGAAGCAGTTCTTATAGGCAGGATACATCAATTAGGATGGAAGATTAGCCGGGATGATGTAGAATTTGTAAACCAGCTTCTGAAAGAAGTGGGACTTACTGATATAGCTGAAAGGATGCTTAATGAGCTTAGCGGCGGGCAAAGACAAATGGTATTCATTACACAAACCATCGCTAAAAATCCACAATTACTACTTATGGATGAACCGACTTCAAATCTGGATTTACAGCACCAATTCCAGATTTGCGAATGGATAAAATCTTTGACTGTTTCACGAGATATGTGCACGGTTATAGCTTTACACGATATTAATATCGCAGCCAGATTTGCCGACAGAATTTGTGTTTTAAAAGAAGGTAAAGTCTTTGCACAAGGAGACCCCGCTTCAGTAATAACATCAAAAATGATTGCTTCTCTTTATAACATTGAAGCATCCGTTAAGTTGGATGAATTTGACAAACCTTTAGTTACACCTCTGCGCGCGATTAAAAGCAAATGAAATTATTGACAACTATATAATAAAAAGATAATTTTTCAAAATGAGCAAAAAGATAAATGATAAAACCGGAAAGACAAATAATAAATTAAACATAAAAAGGTCATCGTCTTTTAAAATTCTGGATGAGAGAACAAGATCGCAATTAAAGGCTTCTGTTGAAATCTACCAAAAACGATTTAGGGAGCTTATCTCTGTGCCTGATATGGAAAAGATTAAGGGAAATGCTTCAAAAATAAGGGAAGAAGACTTAAAAAGAGCTCCCGAATTGTGGGACTCTGCAATATCAAGACTTAAAGGAAATGGAGTTGATATACATTATGCCAATAACAATAAAGAAGCAATAAGAATTCTTAACGGGTTACTTCGGGACAAAAATCATATTGTAAAATCAAAATCTAATTTACTTAACGAAATAGGACTTCAAAATATCTCAGGCAAGAAAATCGTTGAAACCGATATCGGAGATTGGCTTGTTCAAGAAATGGGTACAGTTCGTATTCACCCTAATGCTCCCGCAATGGGACTAACGCTAAAAGAAATATCTGTTTTTTTGAGAAAAAAGTATAAACTAAAAATCAAAGAAACAGCTGAAGTAATAACAAAAGAGATTTCCAAAATAATACGAAATGAAATATTTTGTGCAGAAGTAGGGCTAACCGGGGCAAACTTTGTGACCTCCGAAGGACATATTGTAATAGTTGAAAACGAGGGAAATATTTCACTCGTAACAAGAGTCCCAAAAATTCATATCGCTGTGGTAGCTTATCATAGGATAGTTGAAACTTTAGAAAAAGCAGTTTATTTATCAAAGTGTCTTTCAATGTTTGGCACAGGTAAACGCTCAACGGCTTATATTAATATAATTTCCTCGCCAAGTTACACGACTGACATCGAAAAAAGGGTAATCCATAATGCGCAGGGCGCAGAGGAAGTGCACCTTGTAATTGTTGATAATAATAGGAGTAACCTGCTAAAAAATGATAAATTAAGACAGGCATTGAATTGTATAGGTTGCGGAGCATGTATGCTGCATTGCCCGGTTTCTAAAGTTGCCGGTCCGAATTTTGGAGGAAGTTACCAAGGGGGAATTGGTATAGTTTTTTCTCATTCTATCTGTAAGGAAAATGTTAATATTGCTAATGGTCTCTTTGCTTGTTTAAATTGCGAAATGTGCGAGGAAATATGTCCTGTCGGTGCCAAAATTGGCAGTAATATAAGAAATATACGCGGGGTTACAAAATCAAAAATAGGACAAAATGTTTTGAAAAAAATTCTAAAAAACAGGCAATATTCATATAATAAATAATTATGAAAAAAATATTATTATTTCCCGGTTGTATTTACAAGAATGATTTGCCGGATTTACTGCAGAAATATCTTTCTCTACTGACAAATATAGGAGTTAATATTAATCTATTTGAAGACTCAATTTGCTGTGGTTATGTATTCAGAATTCTTGGGAGAACCGAACTCTTCAGGGAAAATGCAGATAAATTAGTCAAAAAGATAAATTCCTTAAATCCTGATACGATTATAAATCTATGCCCAACTTGTAACAGACACTTTGAAAAACACTTAAAACGGGATTGTGGGTTAAATACAAACATAGAAACATATCATATTTCTAAGTTCTTACTGCAATATGAACAACTTATTCTCCCGGCACAAAAGAAAAAAGGAATAATCGCTTATCAGGACTCTTGTTATCTTGGGAGAAGAAGCGGAGATTACGATTCCCCCCGTCAACTGATAAGAAAGCTTGGCTATGAATTGCGGGACGGGGAAAAATCAAGAGAGTTTTCCGTTTGCTGCGGATATTCAGGGCTCGTACCGGTTTATCACCCTGAAATATCAAGTATAACGGGAACATCTAAAATGGACTATTTTAAAAGCTCGGGCGTAGATTATGTCGTAACAAATTGTCCAAGATGCTATATCGGCTTAAAGAAAAACAATACAACAAAACTTAAAGTATTGGATTTTATCGAACTATTCTCTAAGTAATAAAAATACAGCGTTTCCCTTATTGACAAAACAACAAAAATAAACAACTATACCTGTATATATAATATTATTGAGAAGGCTTTATGAGATTGGGAATAAACATTCTAGTATTTATATTTTTTAGTTCTTATGCAAATTGCGAGGACAACGTAATCTCCGAAAAATCTAAGATGACGTTTGCAGGTTTGGTTCATATACAGTACCTCACTTCTAATATAAAAGATATAGGTTATAATAATACTTTTACTCTAAAAAGAGCAGAACTTGGGGCTGATTTCAAAAATACAATACTTCATGGAAACATTCAGGTAAATTTTGGTCAGGGAGTATTACAACTTAAAGACGGATATGGAGATTTACAATTTTCGCCTACCATTAATCTTAAATTAGGACAATATAAGAAACCTTTTAGTCTTCTTGCTCTTACAGGAGATTCAAAGGATATGTTCATAGAAAAAGGAAATAATACAATAGGAGCTGATAAAACCGGGATGTTTGATTACGCCTCGACTTTAAAATATTCGGGAAGAGATGTTGGAGCTATGGTTTATGGACAGATCCGAACAATAGACTATGCAATTGGCGTTTTTAATGGTAACGGGGACAATAAGAAATACGACGAAGACTCAGGGAAACAATGCGTAGGAAGGATAGTGCTAAAACCAATAAAAGACGTTGGCGTTGGAATAAGCGCTTCTAATCTATATAAAGATAAAGAGACGTATCAGGCATTTAACGTTGACGTGGAGTATAAAAAAGGAGATTTTTGGTTCCAGGGAGAAACTGATTATGGAAATAATTATATTATAAGTGATACAACTTATTTTATGGGCATAGGACTAATTTTAGGAAAATGGATAAAAGTAAATCTTGGACATATATATTCTCTTTTTCCTGCCTTAAGGTTTGATTATACGTTTTCAGATAAAGATGACGGTGAGACAGCTAATATGCTTGTAACACCCGGTATAAATATTAATTTTGATGAGCACAGTTATCATAGGTTAATGTTAAATCTGGATGTAAATCAACCATTGAAAGAAAATACCGATATTCAACTTGGATTTAAAATGCAGTTGCAAATACTTATATGATTTACTTGGTTTTAAAAATACAGTGTTTCCCTTATTGACAAAAGCATTAATATATAAAAAATATAGCATTATTCAAAGAGAACAGTCCTTTTTGAATAAGGAGGGATATTAAGAGTAATTATTTATAGTGATTTTATTTATAGCATCACATCAAATAGAAGAGACATTTTTAACAAGGAGGGCTTTATGAAAAAGGTTGTATTAGGAGTGGCTGCATTGTGTTTGCCACTTATGTTGTTTGGTGGAAAAATGACAAATTTTTCCAATAAAGACACTGCCGCTGTATGGGAAAGAGTTATAAACGGCGTTCTTGACGGCGATACTACGGCCGTATATTTTGGAGGAGAAGAAAGACATAAACCGACTTTTGCCGATTTGGATAATGACAATGATTTGGATATGTTTGTAGGTGGATGGGATGGCATTATCAGATATTTTGAAAACATTGGAACTGCTACAAGTCCAAAGTTTACTTTCGTTACGGATTTCTTTGATAGTATTTATATAAGGTTGCCGGATCCTGCTAATGCAAATATAAGAGGATATTCTAAGCCAACCTTTATTGATTTAGATAATGATAATGATTTAGACTTAGTCTGTGGTGATTTTATCGGTAAAACTCTTTTTTATAAAAATGTAGGAACTATTAGTGCTCCACATTTTACTTTTGTAGATACTCTTCACTGGGGCTGGTTAAGACATCCTTGCAATTCTCTTGCCGACATAGATAATGACGGAGATTTAGATTTAGCTATCGGCGAAGAAAATGGCGGAAAACTTCATTTCTTTGAAAATGTATATGGCGCCAGTGATTCCGCTATATGGACACATATCGGTGATTCTACGGTATTTAAACATATTACAGAAACTTATGTTCCTGATTCCGGAATGACACAGGTGGACCCTGCTTTTATTGACATAGATGATGACAATGATTTGGATTTATTTATCGGAAACGTTAATGGACATTTACTCTTCTGGAGAAATACAGGAACAATAGATTCTGCCGCGTGGACTTTTGTCAGCAGTTTTTATGACAGCATTACTTCTCTTGACAGGTCAGGTCCTGGATTTGCAGATATTGACGGTGACGGAGATTTTGACCTTTTTATGGGTTCGAGAGATGGTTTAATGAGATTTTATGAAAATACAGGAACTGCAGATTCTGCGGATTTCACTCTTGTAACAGACCAGTTTAATTATCTTGACTTTGGAGGGTTTAGTGCTCCTGCATTTGCAGACATAGATAAAGACGGCAAAATTGATATGTATATCGGGAATGGATTTACAAGCGATGGGAAAATTCGTAAATTAAAGAATGTAGGATTGGATAACTGGGAATATGAAACACGAAATTATAGTAAGGTTAAAACGGGTGATGATACAACAATGATAGTTGATTCTTTCCATCTTAGTCTTGGAATGTTAGATAGTATTAACCCTGGAACTTATTCGGCACCGGTATTTGTAGATATTGCCGATACTGCTACACATAAAGAGGAATTAATTGTAGGCAACGTTGATGGTGTATTATATCTTTATACGAACATGGGAACAGGGGCAACTCCTGTATGGACATTAGTATCTTCAAATTATTCTTCTATAGATGTGGGTAAACATTCCAAACCTACATTTTTTGATATTGATAAGGATGGCGATTATGACTTGTTTGTCGGGAATGATTCCGGGAAAATATACTTCTATAGAAACGATGGCTCTGCTAACATTCCGACTTTCACTTTTGTTACGGATAATTACTTAAATACCTTATTGCCCGGCTATGCTGCGCCAACATTCGGGGATTTGGATTTAGACGGACATACTGACTTGCTCGTAGGAGTTGGATATGGAACCGGTGTGGACAGCGCAACCGGAGGTTGCATATATCACTATAGAAATATTGGCGATTCAGCAGTCGCAAATTGGACACTTGTAAGCACAAAATATAACAATATTGATGTCGGAAAAAATGCTACGCCCGTGCTGGTAGATATTGATAAAGACGGAGATTTAGACTTATTTGTAGGAGAAGGAGACGGCGGAATAAACTTCTGGAGAAACACTATCCGGGTTGGAGCCGAAGAACAATCCTCTATTGTAACAGGTAATACAAAATTGAATATTATCAAGAATCCTTCTTCAAAAATGATTCAACTCTCCTACTCTTTAGCCAATAGAAGTAACGTGTCCCTACGCCTTTACGACTTGTCCGGACGTTGTGTCAAAACCCTGTTTAGCAACCAGGAAAAACAGGCAGGAACTTATACGACTCATTTAGAGAATGAAAAGCTATCTTCGGGCACTTATTTTGCGAGATTAAGCTTCGGGACAGAGAACATAGTAAAGAAATTTGTTTTAATGAAATAACTTGAATTTTCGCAATAAAAGAGCCGCAGAAATGCGGCTCTTTTATTTTCTATATATCCAAAATATGATTAGAAATTTCCTACACACAAAAACATTATTTATAAAATCCATTTTTATTACCCTACTCCCATTGATAATTGCATTGATGCCAGCAATATTTATTCTTGCTCTAATAGTTCTTGTATATAGTATTTCCAGAGAGAGATTTGAAATATAAGGATTTACCCTAAAAAATGATTGCTTGTTTTTACTTTATGTATATAACCTTTCCTATTGTTTACTTCCTACTACGAAGTAATAATTTTAAAATATCTGTTGCAAAGTTGCAAAACAAGTATCATACTTAATTTTAACTATGAAAAAAAAGATGGGGGGGATAACATTTTCCCTTATATTAGCGCTCACAGTAGTATTATTATTTCACACCAAAAAATATACAGAAACACGGTCTATGATGGACACACCGTGGGAAATAACAGTCTTTTCAAGGGGCTACCCACATAAAGCATTTAATTCTGCATTTCAAGCCATACATAACATCGACAGCCTTGCATATTTTGGAGGCACAGGTGATATCGGGCGATTAAATCGCGGAGAAAAATTAACTCTATCCAAAGACATACTTGAAATTATAAAACAGGGAATATATGTCGGAAAGTTGACAGACGGTGCCTTCGACATAACAATCAGGCCTGTTATGGAATTATGGAAAGATTTCAAAAAAATAAACAAAGCTCCTGCACAGGAAAAAGTCAACAAATTATTGCCTTTAGTAAATTATAAAAACTTAATAATTAATAACTCTACGGTAGAGTTCGCACAAAAAGGAATGAAAATTGATTTGTCCGGTATTGCCAAAGGCTATGCTATTGACCTTGCAGTAGAGAAATTAAAGACTGCAGGCATAAGAACAGGAATGATACGCGCAGGCGGACAAATAACGGTATTTGGAAATAAGATATGGAAAATAGGAATACAAAATCCACGTAAATCGGGAGTCTTTAAAGTTCTGGAATTAAAAAACTGCGCAGTAGCAACATCCGGTGATTATGAGAGATTTTTTATGACCGGTAATGTACGGCATCACCACATTATGAATCCAAAAACAGGTTTTTCCATAACAGACTGCATATCAACAACCATTATCACGGACAAAGGTGTTTTTGCAGATGCACTGTCAACAGGAGTCTTCGTCCTTGGTCCGGAAAAGGGAATGGCATTGTTAGATTCCTTGAAAATACACGGTATAATAGTAACCCCGGATATGAGATTTTTAGATAACAATTTATGAAATATATATTTATTGAAGTTTTCTTACCGTCCGTAATTTATTAGGAGGCATTATGAATATGTTTTCAATAATAGCTTGCTTTTTGATAAATACTCCTAAAGTTAACAATGAAGTCTGGGCTTGGGGATACAACAAAAAGGGAGAAATTGGAGACAGCACTACTACGGACCGTTGGCAACCTGTCAAAATAAATATTCAAAGCAATATTACTGCAATCTCGGCAGGACAGGAACACTCGCTTGCAATAAAATCCGACAGTACCATATTAGCGTGGGGCTGGAACACCAACGGACAACTCGGAGACGGAACTAACGCCAACCGCTGGCAGCCTGTCCAGACAAATATCCTGACTAATGTTGATGCAATCACGGGAGCAAGTATGCAAACACTTGCATTAAAATCTAACGGAACCGTATGGGGTTGGGGATATAATACCGAAGGACAACTTGGAGATGGGACTACCGATGACCGCTGGCAGCCTGTTCAGACCAATTCCATGACAAATGTTATTGCAATTGCAGGAGGAGGATTACATTCACTCGCATTAAAGTCCGACAGCACCGTATGGGCATGGGGATTGAACGACTGTGGACAACTCGGCATCGGAGGCGATGATGCAGACCCGCATCCCACACCGGAAAAAATAAATACCCTGACTAATATCCTTGCAATCGCAGGAGGAGAGCTACATTCACTTGCTTTAAAGTCTGACAGCACCGTATGGGCATGGGGATATAACGGTAACGGGCAACTTGGAGATAGCACTACTAACAAGCGTTCGCAACCTGTACGGACAAATATTCTGACCGGCGTTATTGCAATTGCGGGAGGGGGCTCACATTCACTCGCATTAAAATCTGACGGGACAGTATGGGCTTGGGGATGCAATTCCGGCGGACAACTTGGAGATAGCACTACTACCCAGCATTTACAACCCGTACAAACAAACATTTTAACCGGCATTACTGCAATTGCAGCAGGGAAAAGCCATTCACTTGCGTTAAAATCCGACGGAACCGTATGGGCATGGGGAGAAAACAGCAAGGGACAACTCGGTGTTAATGATACTGTTGACCATTGGCAGCCTGTCCGGACAAATATTTTAACCGATGTTACTGCAATCACAGGCAGAGGAGACCATTCGCTTGCAATAAAAAATTCTGCAGGAATTGAGAACAGGGAAACAGTCGCTTCTTTTTATTTAAATATTTCCACGGTAATATGCAAAAATAGTTTTTATGTTAAATACGGAATACAGAAATCAAAAACGAATGGCGAATTTTCTGTTAGCCTTAAATTATATGACATATCGGGGAAGGTTAAAAAGGTTTTGTTTGAAGATAATTCCCTGTGCGGCAAATACAACATAAATATAAATTTGAGTGATTTTTCATCCGGTGTTTATTTCTTAAGGTTAGATGCCGGCACCCGTTATATTACAAAAAAATTGGCAATTATTAAAAATTAAATCGCAGTGACAATGGAAAAATTGACAAGTATTTCTTAATTTATATATAATATGAAAATAATTGTTGCAAATTTCTCAAATAAGTATCATATATATCATATAAATAATTTATGAAAAAATTAAATTTGTTTCTCTGCTCACTTTTTGTATGCAACAGTATTGCAACTGTGAGATTATATGCTGACTGGCCTATGTTTGGAAAAGACCCGGCACATACCTGTCTATCATCTGAAAAGGGAAATTTCCCGCCTTTTTCCCAACCGGCACTACAATTTGACTGGGATTCGCTGGATATGATTAATGAGATGTTCGCTTCTTCTCCCGTTATTGGAGATATAGATAAAAACGACACCTGTGAAATAGTGGTAACTGCATCCAAAAGTGGTCACGTATATGTACTAAAAGATTCGATAACAAGAAGTCCCGGAACACTCTACGACACATTAAAACATCATCCTGCAGTATTATGGTCATATAAGATAGGCAGTAGTAGCTGGCTCACTTCTTCCCCTTTGCTTTTTGATATAAATAATGACGGATATATGGAAATTGTATTCGGCGCTCAAGATAAATCAGTATATGCACTCAGCTGGATAGCAAAACAATCTATATGGTCTTTTCCTACTAATGCGAAAATTAGTTACTCATCCCCTAATGCCGGAGATATAGATAAAAACGGTCAACAGGAAGTTATTATCGGCTCTGATGATGGCAAACTTTATGTTATAGATGGTATGACGGGAAGCTTAAATTGGTCATACCAAACCGGCGGGTCTATTGTATCATCTCCTGCAATAGGCGACATAAACGGAGATGGATATGATGAAATAATAATTGGTTCAAAAGACCGTAAAATGTATGCTTTTAATTACATAGGTGATACTTTGTGGACTTTCAATGCAGGGGGGGAAATATGGTCTTCACCTGCTTTGGGATGCCTTGATGGGGATACTCTACCCGATATAGTTTTTGGATGTTATAATAATTATGTTTACGCAATTAAAGGGGAAGATACAACTTCTATTCTCTGGTCATACCCTACATCTGGTCCAATAGAACACCAGTCCGCAGGACTTGCAGATATTGATAAAGATAACAAGCTTGAAGTTATCATAGGAAATTTTTTAAGTAATCACTTGTATGTGTTAGAAGGAGAAGATGGCTCAGAAAAATGGATAAAGGATATGTCCTGGATAGTTCCATCTTCGCCGGCTATTGCAGATATAGATAACGACACTGAACTTGAGATAATTATGTCCATACATGATGGACTCTGCTATGCATGGAATCCTGATGGTAGTGAACAATGGAGTTGGGGATATCCAAGTGGCAACCAGGATGGGCCTATAGCCATAGGAGATATCGACAGTGATTCTAAGATTGAAATTGTAGGAAGTGACATTGCAAAATCTAAAATCTTTGTTCTTGGATTTCCTCTTCTTGATACAGTTCCTCACGCTATAGAAGAAAATTCAAATATTAAAACCCCTTCGACTACGCTCAGGGCAAGTCAAAATCCTTTTATTACTTCAACAACTATTCTTTACTCTCTACAAGAGTATACAAATATAAAATTAACAATCTGTGATGTTTCCGGCAGAGTTATGAAAACACTTGTAAACGAAAATAAACAAGCCGGAAATTATTCTGTAACCTTTTCCGCTGAAGATTTGCCTCCGGGTATTTACTTCGCAAAACTTTCTACTCCTACCCTGACAAAAGATATTTGTAAAAAACTAATATTATTAAGATAACCATCTACAAATAATATCAAAAATTAGATAGCAAAAATACAGATTGACCCAACTTGCCAAAAAAACTGCAGACGCCCTGTAAAAAAAGTTTGCCAAAACGCTTATTCTTGTTTATTAAAAGTAATTACTTGTTTGCCGATAGAAAACTATATGCAGAAAACTTTATTCGTCTTATTTCTAAGCTTTATTATCCAAACAGTAAATGCAGAAAACGGAATCATGGTTTACGTCGTTCCTCCCATAACCGACAATAAAATATTGCCTGCCTCTTTTATTTCTTCTGATTATATTTCCAATACAATCTCTATTACCGCTTCTCCCGGCGAATATGAACCGGCAAGTTTTGTCGTTCAGACTCAACAAACTATTCCTTTTCTGGAAATAAAAACATCCACTCTCATAGGAACAAGCGATTCCATTGCTTCCGGTAACATAGATATTAGTGTAGTCAAATGCTGGTATCAAGCCGGCATAGAAATATGGGATATAACTCATAAACTCCTTACCCCTGAGCTCCTGTTAAAAGATGACAGCCTTGTTAAAGTGACCAATGGAAACAATTATCTTAAATTAACTTCCGGGCAATATGCTTTTATAAGCGATACCGCCAACACATCAGGAATTCCGGATGAACCTCTTATTGATAGTTTCCCGGTAAAAGATAGTCCTGTCCTTTTACCTGTTAGCATTGACGGTGGTACAAATAAGCAATTTTGGATTACCTTAAAAATCCATGATAATGCCACTCCCGGAATTTACACAGGTAAAATCATATTAAAAACCAATACCGACACTCTGGAAGAAATCCAACTAAAAGTAGAAGTCTTGCCGATAAAGCTCTCTGAACCTTGTTTAACATACAGCATCTACTATGGCAGTTATCTTGCAGATTACGGGACACTATCAAGAAACGCTAAAAATGAAGAGCAACTCAGGGCAGAACTAAAAGACCTTTTTAATCACGGGATAACCAACCCAAACTTATTTTACCAGGAATCTTTAAGAACCGTTCTGAGAATAAGAAATGAAATAGGTATAGACTCCCAGACCCTTTATTATCTTGGCTTACAAACGGATACTTACGGCGACAGCCTTGATTCCTTAAAAAACGCGGTAACAAACTTAAAAAACTTAGCAACGCCATATGGAGTTACCGAACTTTTTATTTATGCGCCGGACGAACAATATCTGGATACCCCTGACCAACGGGCTCAAATAGACGCAGTTCACCAAGCGGGAGGAAAAGTATTTGATGCGCAATTCAATAACCACGCAGATGCAATAGCTGATGTTTTGGATTTAGCAGTCGCAATTAATTATCCCATCCCTGTGCTAGCCGCTAAATACCATAGCTATGGGCACAAAATATTCTCCTACGCTAACCCTCAATGCGGCGAAGAAAAACCTGAAACATACCGTCGGAATTATGGACTTCTCTTATGGCAAAAAGATTATGACGGTGCAATGGATTTTGCTTATCACTGGAATTTTTGTAACATCTGGAATGATTTTGACTACCTATGTCGCGACCATAATCTTACATACCCTACAATGAATGGAATTGTCGGAACTATCCAGTGGGAAGGATGGCGGGAAGCCGTAGACGATATAAGATATTTAACTACTCTTTTTGATGCGATGAATAATGCAACACACAACAATAAAGATACTACTGCAGCCGGGAATTGGGTTGACAGCCTAAAATCATTGAACCTAAATACGCAAAATCTGGATTCTATCCGTTCTATCATGATTAAGTATATTTTATCTTTTCAAGATCCCGGTACCGATACCATAAAACCCGTTATAAATCTTATTAAACATTCCCCCGTTACCTTTTATGGAACGATGGATATTAGCTGGAATATCGATGAAAGAGCTACAGGACAGGTAGAATATGAAATAGCCCCCCCTGACAGTGACATTATAACTACCCCTCTGGATTCTACGACTGCTTTGAATTCTATGTTTGAATTTAGCCACAAATTCTCAATAACGGGACTTACTCCGGATACGGTCTATTATTTCAGGGTTAAATCCGCTGACCTTTCGGGTAATCTAACCGTTAGCAACATAGATAGTTTTAATACTTACTCATCTCTTTCAATTGCTTTTGTCCCGCCAACCGAAAATGATAACGCCGTTATTAATCATCTGTGGACGGAAATAAAAACTTCCATAACTACCACTTATGAAGCAACCAGTTTTATAGACTGGAACAGAAGCCTGCTCGGTTACTGGAATTTTAACGAAGACACCGGAACAACAGTTACGGACAATGCCACTCATAACAATAACGGAACATTTTATACTACAGATACATCTAATTTCTGGATAAATGGAAGAATAGGCAATGCATTAAAATTTGACGGCAACAGTTATATTGATTGCGGGAATGATTCGAGTTTAAATTGTTCTACCGCAATTACGATTGAAGGATGGATAAAACCCTATGAACATTGCGATACGCCTATCACACAAATTATAGGGTTTGAAGAAAATAGAAGCTATCACTTCTGGCAATGGTCTGATACGACAAATGGCTATAAATGTTATGTGTGGGAAATTTACAACGATGGGACAAGACGATTTATAGATGTGGCTGATTATCTTTTGCCCGTTGACGAATGGACATATATAACTTTACTTTACGATAACGGGTACTTGAAAGTTTATAAAAATGCTAAATTATTTAGTTCGAAAAATGTAGGGGCTATTACCCTGCCCCCTAATATAGGAAACTTAAAAATTGGGAATGCTCCATTCAAGGGAGTTATTGATGAAGTTAAAATATGGAACAGGGCTTTGTCTTTGGATGAAATAAATATTTCATATAATTCAAGTGTGCATAATCTGTTTTATACTTTTCCAGACTTAACCGATGGGAAAACTTATGAGTTCTATGCCTACGCTTCCGATTTGAATGGGGTTTCAGCCAAAACCGAAACAAGGGAAATAACCGTAGACTCTTCCATTGTTAGTGTAGAAGAAATGACGGATACGTTTCCAAAAACCTATGCTTTATCTCAAAATTATCCAAACCCGTTTACAAAATCAACAGTCATTAGTTATCAACTTCCGGCAAAAAGTAAAGTATCTTTAAAACTCTATGACTTATCAGGAAGATGCCTAAAAGAACTTGTAAACAAAGAGAAACTACCGGGTTACTACAAAATAACATTAATCACTAAAAACTATCCTGCAGGCATTTATTTCGCAAAATTTAGCGCAGATACTTATAAGGCAACTAAAAAACTAATCCTGATGAGATAAGTCTTCGTTCCTTTCCTGCTGTTTATTATCCTGTAAATCTTGTCTTTCTATTTCTTTAACCCATATCTTTCTGTATTCTGTTTGTGGTTTATTTTTTTCGGTTCTGTTTTAATCTCTTATGTTCTCTTGAAATCCCTGTCAAAAATTTCTATTGTTTGTCTCTTTTTGCTCTGTGCTTGGAGAGTACTCTGTATATTTATGGGACACCCCCCTGTGGCAGTGACATTTTTCAAAATATTTGTTGCAAAAATCCAAAAACTAACTATACATAATAATATATGAAGAAATTGTTCATTCTTGGATTTATATTTTCAAGTTTTGTTGCAACTACATCTTACTCCCTCACAAAAAACCCCCTTATTCTGAAAGCGTCAGTATATAAACCTAAAGCTGTTTATTTAGTTGATGAGCCGGTCTGGGTAGAATACTTTATTTATAATACGAGTGACGATACCGTATGGGTTAGTCCTATGGTATTATGCGGTAACGGAAACACAACTTTTGAAATTACAACGGGAAGACGTAACACGAAATTATTTGCCACCGGGTGGGATAAAGACCGTAAACATTATAGCAAGGAAAATGCAGGCAACATTCAATTCTGGAAACTATATTGTTTACGGATAAATCCCAGGGACACGGTTTACGGCTTTTATGATCTTACCCTGAATGTCCCTATTGCCAAAGCCGGAACGTATCACTTAAAAAAGATGGCTTTCGAGTCTTTTGCCAGAGAAGGGGATGGAGTCCCGATTTATCCTCCTTTCTGGAAAGGCAGACTGGAAACATCGATAGACTTTATTATTAATATAAAAACTCCCTCGGACAATGAAAAAACGGCTCGCATAATGTTTCGTGAAGCAGATAAAAAATGGTCTATTGACAAATTCGCTCAACTGATAAACTTGTATCCTAACAGTGTATATGCCCCGAAAGCTCAGGTTTATATAATTTATCTTACCAAAAGACAGGTTTCCTCGGGTAAATATTCCGAAGAGGACTTTCAAAAAGAGATTGATAAGCTAACTGCCTCTTACCCTGATTATCCTTATTCCCTCTATTACAAAAACTCCAAAATCTTTATGCAGGACTAAGCATTTTATTCCTACAATCTTAATTCCATTATGATCAAATCAATTTCTATAACAAAATTATTATTTGTTGTCTCAAGTTATTACCTGTCAATTTTTGAAAAAATTCTTATTGACAAAATCACTTTTTTTTGGTAGTTACTCTTTCATAATATATGTCTATCATTGAAGTAAAAAATCTTACAAAAAGCTACGGCTCTTTCAAGGCAGTAGATAATATAAGCTTTGAAGTAGGTAGTGGCGAAATTGTCGGTTTTCTCGGACCTAACGGCGCAGGCAAAACTACTACCCTGCGAATCGTAACGGGCTATTTCCCGCCCACCGTCGGTACTTGCAAAATTATGGGCTTTGATATAGAAAAAGACCCGATACCCGCAAAAACCAAAACAGGATACATACCGGAAAATAATCCCCTGTATAGCGAAATGAAAATAATGGAGTACCTCGCATTCATCGGTCAATTACGAAAAGTGGATAAACTTAACGACAGAATAAAAGAAGTCGTCGCTATATGCGGACTTAAAAGCGTTATCTCAAAAGCTATAGGCGAATTATCTAAAGGCTACAAACAAAGAGTAGGACTTGCTCAAGCTATAATCCACAACCCGGAAATCCTTATTATGGACGAACCTACCGAAGGCCTTGACCCTAATCAAATAGTAGAAGTAAGAGAACTCATCAAAACACTCGGTGAGAAAAAAACAGTCATAATATCAACTCACAGATTGTCCGAAGTTGAAGCCACTTGCAAAAGAGTCATAATTATAAATCGTGGTAAAATCATAGCCGATGCGCCAAAAGACGAAATGCATAAACTCGCAGCCGGCAAAACAATCGTCGAATTGGAACTCAAAGCGCCAAAAGATAAAGCAATGGCCGCCATCAAAGAAATGGCAGGAGTTAAAAACGTAAAAGCCACCTCGAGCCAGGGCGAAACAACTCAATACGAAATAGAAACCGACCCGACTATAGATATGAAAGAAACAATCTTCAAAACCTGCGTATCTAATAACTGGGTAATCGTCGGATTACAACAAAAAACAGCTTCTCTTGAAGACATATTCAGGGAACTAACTAAAGAAAACTAAAAAACAAACAATGAGAGACGTAAAAACTATATTCTGGAAAGAATTCAGGGGATACTTTAATTCGCCGGTTGCTTATATCGTAATCATAGCATGGCTTATTTTATCAGGCTGGTTCTTTGCTGCAGGGTTGTTCGTTTCAAACCAGGCGCAAATAGCCAGTTTCTTTGACCTCGCTCCTTTGTTTCTCTTATTTATAATCCCGGCTACCTGTATGCGACTGCTTGCGGAAGAAGAAAAACTCGGGACAGTTGAACTGCTTACAACTATGCCCTTGCAGGATTGGGCTATTATCACGGGAAAATATCTTGCCGCTTTTGCGGTAATAAAAATCGGAATCTTATGCACTCTTATATACCCAATTTCAATAGCATTTTTAGGAAAACTTGATTGGGGAGTAGTTATAAGTTCTTATTTTGGGTTGCTTTTACTTGGCGCGGGGTTCTGCGCAATAGGAATATTTACCTCATCCGTTACAAAATCACAAGTCATAGCTTTGATTCTCAATATCGTAATTTGTTTCGTGTTCTTTATTCTCGGAAAAGTATTAGGAACTATGTCTTCCGGACTTGTAACGATATTTCAGTATTTTGGTATTGATTACCATCTGGAATCTATGGGTATAGGCGTTATTGATTCAAGAAGTGTAATCTATTTCCTTTCAATGATTGCATTTTTCCTTTGCTTCACTTTTTATTTCTACAGGAAAGCAAAACACAGAATATTATCGGGAGTAAGCGTTACGATATTGCTGGCTATAATAATCGTGGCAAATATACTTTCCTATAGAATATTCGCAAGACTGGATTTAAGTTCCGGCAAAATATATTCTCTTTCAAAAGCATCCGTGCAAATGATAAGAAAGCTTGAAGACCCGGTTATAGTCCGCGCATATATGACGGCTAAATTACCTTATCCTTATAATACAAGAAGCAAATATGTAAAAGACTTATTATCCGAATATAAAGTAAAATCGCGCGGCAAATTAAAATTTGAACTTATTAACCCATCCGACCAGGACAAAAAAATAGACCAGGACAAAAAAATGGATGCGCAAAGAGCCGGCGTTTATCCTTTGCAATTCCAGGACAGGCAAGAAGCAGGAGCGCTTGCAATTAAAGAAGGTTATATGGGACTTCTCTTCCTGTATGGGGACAAAAAAGAAGTTATCCCTGTGATAGAAAACTTTGGCTCCCTGGAATACGACATCACAAGCAAAATTAAAAAATTAACAGAAACATCTCAAAAATCTATCGGGTTCACGAAAGGACATAACGAAGTGCAACTGGATGAAAGACTAAAACAGGAAATCCAAAAAAGATATTTAGTTAGCGATGTCAACATAGATTCAAACGATGTGTCTTCAAATTTATCGACACTTATCGTCCTCGGACCAAAGGGAGAATACAATGATACGGCACTCCAGAGAGTAAAAAATTTCCTTGATGCCGGCAAATCTTGCGGATTCTTCCTTGATATGATGAATGTAAATACCGAGTATTTCTTTGCTTTCCCAACGAAAACAGGATTTGAAAAGCTTTTACCAATTTATAATATTACCTTGAAAAACGGGCTCGTACTTGATTATCAAAACCAGATAATTGGAATTACATCGCAAAGAGGCAACTTCAGAATGCAAAACCTCGTTCCTTACCCATTCTTCCCGAAAGCTACAGACCTTAATAAATCCAATCCAATCGTGAGAGAGCTTGAAGCTGTTGTCTTACCTTTTGTAGGAGCAATAGCCGGCGGAACTCCGTTAGTCAAATCTTCTCCAAAAAGCTGGTTAAAGCCGGACGTAAAAACAGTTAATCCTATGGAACAACAAATCCCGACGCCTGCCGAAGAAAAAGGCCCATTCAACCTTGCAGTAACAAATGAGAAACCAAGATTTATAGTGACAGGGTCTTCAAAGTTTGCAGAAGCTAATTATTTGAGCGCCGCAAATGTAGCATTCCTGTTAAATACGATTGACTGGCTGGTAGCAGATGAAGAACTCATTGCTATAAGGTCAAAAGGAATAGCCGAAAGGCCATTAAAAGATACCGGCAAGGGTGCTAAGATGGCTATTAAATGGATAGATACTTTATTGCCTTCTTTAGTTTTGATAATTATAGGTTTTGTCAGACTCCGTAAAAGAAACAATAGGATATACGAAATATGAGAATAATCTTATCTCTGGAATGTGAAGAGTGTAAACGTAGAAACTACACCACTACAAAAAACAAGCAGAAACACCCGGATAAAGCTCTGTTCAAAAAATTCTGCCCCTGGTGCAACAAACACACTAATCACAAAGAAACAAAAGCATAGTAAAAAGCTTTTGCTGGAATTGTAGTCTTCACCTGCTTGGCCCGCCCGACGCGGGGAATATTAGTCCATAAAGGAAATACATATATTCTATTTTTTTGATATTGAATTTATGTTATTTATAAACTATTTCTTGTAACATTCACACATATGTCTGCTCTTACCGATATTACAAATATAGTCCTAAAATCTCCTGCATTTATACACGCTGCCACCCAAGCTACCGTTTCCGGATTACAGGGCGGACTGAAATCGCTCTTTATCTCTTACCTAGCATCCCGACATAATGCCGTCGCCGTTATTACCCATTCACCCGATGAACTAACTGAAGATATCTTATGCTGGTGCAAAAACAACCCGAAATTTAATGCCTTAAAAATATACAATCTGTCGGACGAGTTTGCATTACAATCGGCTATCCCTGCCCTGCTTGATACTCCTCCAATGTCCATCTTTGTTACTGCACCACGCAACGACTTGCCCTCACCGGATACTCTCAGACAATCTCTTATAAACTGCGATCTTGATAAATTCCCCGATATCAATGGAAAATCTCTAAGTATGATGGAGTTCTCAAATAAGTTAGCGGAGTTCGGGTTTACTTTCGTAGATACCGTAAACAATCCTACGGAATTCGTTAAAAGAGGCGGGATTATTGACCTCTGGCCCGGCGGAACGATATACCCCGTGAGGCTTGAGTTCACAGGCGACGCCATAACAAGTATCCGCGAATTTGACCCGCTCAGACAGGTTTCCATATCCAAACTGCAAAAACTTATTATCTCCCCACTAAATATTTCAGACGGGAATAATGAAAGTCCGCAAACAGATGAAAGAGCGAACTGCAACGGGCGACTCAACGAGTCTCCCCTACAAAGAGAAAAAGAGGAATGGTCACGACCATTCCCTACGGATGAGGACGGGAAGCAAATAAACAAAAGGGCGAACAGCAAGCCCCTACGAAAGGAAAAGGAATGCGCCACAACACGAGAAGATAAAACAAAAGCCTCTTCCGGGAATATTATGCAGTATTTCAAAAGTCCCGATATTCTCATTGTTTTTGACGGGATTTCCGATAATAAAGAACCCGTACCTAACAAGACCGTTTATATAGGAGACGGGATTTCCGTTGGAAGCCTATCAACTTATAACGGAAACTTTGATATATTTAAGGATACTCTCGAATCACTAAAAAATTACACCAAATTTGTCCTGTGTGAAACCGAATCCGAAACCAAACACATAGCTTCGCTTTTCCCCGAACTTGAAGTCAGGATTTCAAACCTTCCTAACGGCTTTATTCTCCCGGATGAAAAACTTGCAGTATTCACTTATATGGATATTTTCGGCAGGAAAAGAAAAAAACGGGAATACCATCCTTTCAAAGATAAAGGCGTTGCAATACAGGATTTAGAATCCCTGCATAAGGGAGAGTTCATCGTCCATATAGACTACGGAATCGGCGTGTACCAGGGAATTACAAAACTAAAATTCGATACGATAGAAACCGACTGCCTTTTTATAACTTATAAAAACGGCGACCTGTACGTTCCCATAGACAAATTCAATTGCATAGAACGCTGGGTAGGCGACACTGCCGTTTCTCCTGACCTTACCGATTTAGGTTCAAAGAGCTGGGAGCAGCGCAAAAACCGGGCTAAAAAGGCAATCCACGAACTGACAACCGAACTTATCGCGTTATACGCAGAAAGAAAAATTTCAAAAGGACATAAATTCGCCCCGGATAACCTCTGGCAGAGCGAACTCGAATCAGGCTTTCCTTACGAAGAAACGCCGGACCAGTTAAAAGCAATCGTCTCTATCAAACAGGATATGGAATCCGAGTTAACAATGGACAGACTTGTATGCGGGGAAGTCGGCTACGGCAAAACCGAACTCGCGCTTCGCGCGGCATTCAAAGCAATTATGGATAACAAGCAGGTGGCAATACTGTGCCCGACAACCATACTTGTTGAACAGCATTATCGAACATTCAAAACAAGAATGTCCCCGTTTCCGGTAAATATTGCCCAGATTTCCCGTTTCCAGACTCCAAAACAACAGAAAAAAGCCGTTGCAGACATACATTCGGGCAATGTTGACATTCTAATAGGAACTCATAAGTTACTCGGAAAAACCATACATTTTAAGGATTTAGGATTGTTAATAATAGACGAGGAACACAGGTTTGGAGTCTCCCAAAAAGAAAAATTAAAAAAACTAAAAAAGAACGTTGATATTCTGTCTTTGACCGCTACGCCTATTCCTCGGACCCTTTATATGGCTCTGACGAATATAAAAAACTTATCCCGTCTCGAAACCGCTCCTGTCGGAAGACAACCTATTATAACCCGAGTCGCTTCGTTTGACAGAGCGCTTATCAAAAACGCCATAGAATCCGAAATCTCAAGAGGCGGACAGGTCTATTTTGTGCATAATCGTATCAGTTCTATATACAGCATTGCAAATTTTATACAAAAATTGTCTCCGGATTTCAAAATCGGTATCGCTCACTCCGAAATACCGGCAAAAGAGCTGGAACTTATTATGTTAAGATTTTTTGAAAAAGACATTAACATACTTGTCTCTACTGCAATAATTGGTTCCGGTATTGACATCCCGTCCACAAACACCATAATAATAAACAGGGCGGACAGATTCGGTCTGGCAGATTTGCACCAGTTGAGAGGGAGAGTTGGACGTTCGCAAGAACACGCATACTGCTGGTTACTCGTTCCCGAAAATATAACTCCCGATGCAAAAAGAAGGCTGCAAGCCATTTCAACTTATTCGGAACTTGGAGCAGGGTTTAAACTTGCCCTGCAAGACCTTGAATTCAGGGGAGCCGGAAACTTACTCGGCAGGGAACAGCACGGGCATATCTATTCTATCGGATACAAACTTTATGAAAAATTACTTGAAGAAGAAATAAATAATATCCATTCCAAAAATCAACCCGATAAACCAATGCCTTTGAAAAAACTGGAACCGGAAATCCGTATGAACGTGAACTGCTTTATCCCAGAAGATTATGCTCCTTATAACCAGAAATTCTTGCTATATAAGAAAATCTCAAATATAATTTCGTTTGAAGAAATCACCGGTTTTGAAAAAGAACTGGTTGATAGGTTTGGGCCTATTCCGGGCGAAGTAAAGAATTTATTGGAGTGTACTCACATAAAACTTCTTGCCATAGAAAAGGGAATTTCAAATATCACAAGCAAAAAATCTACCCAACAACCGGGCAAAAGAGAAATAACACTAAAGTTTTTGACTTCGCCGTCCCAAAAATTTCTATCCAATAATTATGTCAAGGAAGTTAAATCTATTGATAATGCTATGGAAGTTTCTCTTGCAGGGGTAAGAGATTTAAAACAGTTAATAACGTTGCTTTCTTCTAACTGAAAAAAACGAGAATTTAACCGCAGAGACGCAGAGCTCGCAAAGAAAAAAAGTTTTTTAGTTAAAAATAACAAAACAGGGAAACTTCTGAATACAAAATTGTTGACACTTCTCATATATTATTGTAAAGATTAAGTAATGAAATTTAGGTTTTTGTTCTGTCTGGTATTTCTTTGTGGCTGCGCATACTATAATACTTTTTATAACGCAAAAGATTGTTATAAGCAGGCAATGGTTTCCACGCCTCCAAATCAAGGGTTGCTCGACAAATCAATTCAGAAATCTGAAAAATTAATCTCTTCTTATCCCAATTCCAAATGGGTTCCTGAAGCGTTGCTCCTTATAGGAAAATGTTTTATGGAAAAAGGAGATTACGACCCGGCTATCCGTAAATTCAAAGAGCTGATAGAATATTATCCCAAAAACAAATTAGTAGACGACGGGCGAATTGAATTGGCACGCGCTTATCTAAAAAAAGGTGATTATATTGAAGCGAAAAATGTAATTAAAAAAGTAAAAAAAGAAAGAATGGAAGAAATAAACATACTTATGGTAGAAACTTATTTTATGGCTCAAGCCTACGATACTACTATAAAAGTTGCAAAAGATAATTTGCCCCATATTCGAAATTCAATTTTAAAATCCAAAACTTATACATTAATAGCGAACTCTTACGATTCTCTTGGTAAATATAAATCCGCCATAAAATATTATGATAAAGCATTTAAGCTGGAGCCAAAAAATTTGCCTGTTGTTCTTGCCATTGCGAATGCTTTTCTCAAGTTAAATAACCCCGAACATGCGCTGGACAGACTTACACACTATAGCGAAGTAATGACGGCAGCCGAACAAGATACGCTAAATCTTGTGATAGCTAAAAGTTATAGAGCTAAAAAAGATTTTACTAAAGCAATCGAAACGCTGGACAAAATAAAAACATCTCCACAGGCAACTTATGATATGGGAGTCATATACGAAGAAGATATACAGAACCTCGAGAAAGCAAAAGAATATTACGAACAGACAAGAAATTCAGGGAGCAGCGAAATCTCCAATGAAGCACTTATTAGGGCAGTTAGGATAGATAAACTATTAGAATACCAAAAACTTATTTCCAAAAATTCTGCTAAAGCGGACAGCCTTTACAAACAAAAAACAGACACACTGAAAATAAAAATGCCCAAAGATAGTTTATCCCAACAAAGTTCTGATACTTTAAAAACCGGCACTGCTAAAGATACTCTATTGCAAAAAATAAGCCCGAAAAAAGATAGTCTGATAGTAAACGTTAACTCTCCTCGCCCGGGATTACCGAGACACAAGAGTCCCCCTAAAGATAGTTTATCAAAACATAGTCTTGACACCCTGGAAATAGTAACAGCTAAAGATAGTTTATCTAAAGAGAGCATAGATACCCTGAAAATAAGAACACCTAAAGACACATTATCTCGGCAGAGCATAGATACCCTAAAAATAAAAACGTCTAAAGATAGTTTGTCAAGGCAAGTCCCCGGCGATAGAAGGAGAACAATGGACAGGGATGGCCTTTTTGGACACATGCCACAAAAAGACAGCTTATCCATTCCAAACATAGGCATTCCAGGAATGGGAGATAGTCTCTTAATGCAAGATGCGGGCATCAGAAAAAGGGAAACAGCAGAAGATACTTTGTTAACAAAAACCATACCGGATAGTTCTAAAGATACCCTTAAACCTGAAGATCTGGGGAAAGCACAATTTCTTCTCGCAGAACTGTTTCTGTTTGAATTCAAAAAAATAGATGATGCCATTAAGGAATATGAAAAAGTAATTACTGATTACCCTGAAAGTGAATACGCTCCTAAAGCCGCTTACTCCATAGGATGGGTACTGGAAAGTGAAAAAAAAGATACAACCGGAGCAATCTCCGCTTACCAAAAAATAGAGGAAAAACTTAAAAAAAATAAACATTCTCCTAAATATATAGAATTAGCTAAAAAGGCAATCTCAAGATTAAAAAATGAAAATTCTAAAGAATGAGAAAATCCGAGGAAATGTTTTTCTCCTTATTGTTGAAGACAAAAAAATAGCAAGTGTTGCAAAACCGGGTCAGTTCGTGCAGGTAAAGCTTAATGCCCCTTCTCCTTTTATATTACGCAGACCCTTCAGCATTCACTGCGTAGAAGAATCTACATTCCATATACTTTATAAAGTCGTAGGTGAGGGGACGAAAGTCCTATCCACTTACAATCCCGACAATGAAATTGATATCCTTGGACCACTGGGAAATGGATTTGAGCTTAATAAAGACGACACCTCTAATTACTATAAAAACGTTTTACTCGTGGCAGGCGGAATCGGAATTGCCCCGCTCTATTTTGTGGCAAAAAAAATAAAAGAATCGGGCGGCACCGTAAACACTCTCATAGGAGCCGCAAACAAAAGCGAAATCTTATGCAAAGAAAATTTTGAAAAACTCGGCACGGTAAATACCAGCACTGAAGATGGCTCCGATGGCATAAAAGGACTTGTAACGGATTTACTGAGAGGCGCGCCTAAGCCGGAAATTATGTTTGCCTGCGGACCTGCGCCGATGCTTAAAGCAATTCAATCTTATGCAAGCACTCACTTTATCCCCTGTCAATTATCATTGGAACAATATATGGCTTGCGGAATCGGGATATGTCTCGGATGCGCAGTCCCGATAAAAAATGGATATAAATACGTATGTAAAGATGGCCCCGTATTCTGGTCTGATGAAGTAAAACTATGAACTGTTATCCATAGGAAGCTTCGTACTCAAAATGGTGAAAATAAATATAAATTATAGGCTTATTGGTCCCAGCAGAGCTGGATACCAATCTCTAAGAGCTTCGCTCAAGAGCTTGGTATAAAACTATGAACATTATATTTGGAATAATCTTTATTCTGCTATCACCCAAGGACTTGCCTGAACGCATTGACAAATCAGGCAACAACCAAATTGACAAAGTAATAAGTAATTATCAGAACATTGAAAGTGTATATGGCAGGATGACAAGATATTACAGTGTAAACGATATTAAAGAACGCTCCACGGGAAAATTCTATTTACGAAAACCGGGCAAACTATACATAAAATACTTTAAGCCGGAACAAACAATAATCTTAAATAATTCCGTATTATGGATTTATTCCCCGGGCAAAAAACAAGCAGTAAAAACGAGTTATTCCGAATTACCGAATATGGATAAAAAATTATCGGGCATAGACATATTACTCAGTTTTAATTTCATAACGGAACTCAAAAAGTCTTTTGACATTACCCGTCAGGACTCCACGCATTTAATCGCAACGCCGAAAGATAACAACAATATAAGTAAAGTTATTTTTGAAATTGACCCGCAAAAAAATGTTATTCTAAACGAAAAAACCTTTGACTATACGGATAAATTAATATATGATACCGATTATAAAGACTGGGAACTTGTGGAAGGGATGTGGTTTCCACAGGATATCGTATCCGAATTTCACATAGACGGGAAAGAGATTAAAGAGAAAGTCAGGTTTAGTGAAATATTTATCAACTATGAAATCGCCGATAAACAATTTAAGTTCGTTGCTCCAAAAGGATTAACAATAATAAACTAATGGATTTATCCGTTAATATTGCAGGGATTGAGTTGAAAAATCCCGTTATACTCGCATCGGGAACTTGCGGATTAGAACAGGCGAAGTTCACTGATTTCAGCCGGCTCGGTGCCATAATTACAAAATCGGTTACGCTTGATTCAAATATTGGAAACCCGCCTCCCCGTGTAGCGGAAACACATTGCGGAATGCTGAACTCGATAGGACTTGAAAATCCGGGCACAGAAAAGTTTATTGCGAATAAACTTCCATTATGGTTAAAGTACAATACTCCCGTAATTATTAGCGTTGCGGGGAAATCCCAGAAAGAATACATAGAAGTAATAGAAATGTTTGAATCCACTCCCGTTTCCGGATTTGAAATTAATGTCTCCTGTCCCAACGTAGAACATGGGATTGAATTTTGCAAAGACGCAAATAATCTTGGCAGGTTGTGTTCGGCAATAAAAAAAGTAACTACAAAACTGGTCATAATAAAACTTTCGCCTAACGTAACGGATATCCAGGCAATCGCCCTTTCCGCAGAAAACAACGGCGCAGATGCTATATCCCTGATAAACACAGTACACGGATTAAAAGTTGACCTTGAAACAAAAAGCGCAGTACTCGGAAAAATAACCGGTGGGTTATCGGGACCGTGTATTAAGCCTGTTGCCCTTTCCTGTGTTTACAAGGTAAGTCTGGTCTGCAAAATTCCGATTATAGGGATGGGTGGAATAATGAATGCGGAGGATGCACTGGAATTTATAGTAACGGGCGCAAGCGCAATTGAAATCGGAACTGCCAATTTCGTCAACCCAAACGCAGGCATAGAAATAATAAACGGGATGGAAAAATACTGCGAAAAACATAAAATCCCGGACATAAAATCCCTCATCAAAAGCAGGAAGTTTTAGCCTTAGCAAAGATAACCCAACCACCCTGCCCAAAAAGAACAAAACTTTTGGACACAGATTAACACAGACAACAAAAGGATACCAGAAAAACAGATTAAAACATTACAGACAAAAAATGATTTTGATATAGATTTCCGCAGCTAAGCTGGGTAACTTAGAGTAATCCGCCTGAGGCGGAAACTCTAGGTAACCCCAGAGAACAAAAAGATTTTTAGCCACGGATAAAAACAAAAAAAAGAGAATATCAACAGGGGTTTTAAGTCTGCCTAAGGTGGAGAAGAATTTCTATGTTATTTTCATCTTTTTCTTTAATTGTGTAATCTTGAAAATCTAAGATTATCTGCGTCCAAAATTCTTGTTTTTTGGTTTTAGACTCTGCACTCTCAACGTCCCTGCCTACCGATAGACAGGTTTTTGTTCTGTGCTATATCTGTTGTTATTAGAACTTTACTTCGGGCACAGCTTGTTCTGCTTCCGGGACTTCGAAATATGCTGCCACTTCTTTATGGAACACCGAAGCAAAGAAACTACCCGGGAATCTCTTTATGCTTACGTTATATATTTTCACAAGTTCGTTATAGCGCATTCTTTCCACAGCAATGCGATTTTCAGTTCCTGAAAGCTCGTCCATTAGTTTATTAAAATTCTCATTCGCTTTAAGAACGGGATAATTCTCGGCAATTGCCAATAACCTTGACAATGCGCCTTCTACCCCCTGGTAAGCTTTCATTTTGTCGGGAACGGTATTTGCTCCTGCGAGTTTTGCTCTTGCTTCCGCAATGTTTTCAAAAACTCCGCGTTCGTGCTCCATATAGCCTTTGACCGTGTTTACAAGATTCGGGATAAGGTCGTTTCTTCGTTTAAGTTGATTTTCTACCTGCGCCCATGCAGCGCTTATCGCTTCTCCCTGCGAGACAAAACGATTGTAGTAGTTTGCAAAAGTCATTGCTACCATTAAAACAAACAACAGAATTACTCCAAAAACTATTCCAATAGTTGAAAATTTTTTCATTTTTCCCTCCTAATATAAATTCTTTAGTCAGGATATATTATATTGGAGTAAAGTCAAGAAAAAACGGAAACAGAGATTCTCACCGCAGAGACTTCCCGCCAAGGCGGGATAAACTCCGCACGCAGAGAACAAAAAGATAAGACAAGATTAAGAGGAATTACAAGAGAATTAAAGAGACGAATAAAATATTTTATTGACGAAAACAAAGACATTGAGTATTGTAAGATTATGACTTTAGCAGAAAAAATTCTTGCAAGAGCGGGCGGCAAAAAAATAGTTACCCCGGGAGAGATTGTTACCGCCAAAGTAGACGTCGCAATGTCCCATGAAAATGCCGATGTTGTCCTTAAAGCATTCCGAGAAATAGGATTGAACAAAGTCTGGGCGCCTGAAAAAATTGTAATTCTTTTTGACCATCGCATCCCTGCAGAATCGGAAAGAACCGCGGCTACCCATAAAAGAGTCCGTGAATTCGTCGCCGAACAGGGAATAACCCACTTCTATGATATGAGATTGGGAATCTGCCATCAAGTGCTCCCCGAAAAAGGACATTCAATGCCGGGACAATTGCTTGTGGGAACGGATTCCCATACCACGACTCACGGCGCATTCGGAACATTCGCCGCGGGAATTGGCGGGACCGAAATGGCAGGTGTATGGGCAACGGGAGAAATATGGTTACGAGTCCCGGAAACAATAAAAATCGTCGTATCAGGAAAATTCAAAAAAAACGTTTCCGCTAAAGACCTTATATTATACATAATCGGGGAACTCGGGTGCGACGGCGCAGACTATAAGAGCGTAGAATTTTGCGGTCCGACAATGGACGATATGAGCATTGCAAGCAGAATGGTATTAAGCAATTTGTCAATGGAAATGGGTGCAAAAGTAGCTTTCTGTCCCGTAGATAAAAAAACAATCGAGTACGTAAGTTCACGTAATACAAATAAGATAGAAATAATTAAACCTGATGACGATGCAAGTTATGAAAAAGTTCTTGAATTTGACGTGTCAGACCTTGAACCGCAGGTTGCCTGTCCTCACGCAGTTGATAACGTCAAACCCGTAAAAGAAGTAAAAGGATTAAAGATTCACCAGGCGTTGTTAGGTTCCTGCACGAATGGCAGGTTGGAAGATTTGGCATCGGCGGCAAAAATTTTAGAAAATAAAAAAGTAGCAGAAAGCGTGCGAATGCTTGTTATCCCGGCAAGCCGGGAAATTTATCTTGAAGCGATGAAAGCGGGTTACCTGGAAACATTTATAAAAGCAGGCGCGTTAATTCTTAACCCGGGTTGCGGTCCCTGTCTTGGCGGACACCAGGGGTTGTTGGCGGCAGGCGAAGTATGCATATCAACGACAAACCGTAATTTCCAGGCAAGAATGGGAAGTGCGGAATCGTTTGTCTATCTTGCATCTCCTGCAACAGTTGCAGCTTCTGCAATCACAGGAGAAATCACAGAAGCACACGAGTAAATATGATAAAAGGTAAAGTCTGGAAGTTTGGTGATGATGTAAATACGGATGTAATATACCCGGGGAAGTATCTTTCCATAACTGCCGACCCGGTAGAGATGGCAAAACATTCTTTTGAAACGGTGCATCCTAATTTTATTAAAGAAGCAAAACCCGGCGATATCGTTATTGGCGGCAAGTTTTTTGGCTGCGGGTCATCCCGGGAACAGGCGGTTACCTGTCTCAAACACTTTGGAATTAAAGCAATCGTTGCAGAATCATTTGCAAGAATTTATTACCGCAATGCAATAAATCTTGGACTGCCGATTCTTGTTTGCAAGGGAATATCCAGCAAGGTTAACCAAGGGGATATTGTTGACATAGAATTTGAAACGGGAAAAATAAAAAACACGACTACCGGCGAAGAAATGCAGGCGACTCCTTTACCCGCTTTTATAATGGAAATTATAAATACGGGCGGACTAATTCCCTACTTACGCCAAACCGCTAAAAAATAAAAATGACATTTCTTTACCTCTCAAATATAAAGACAGACAAGAATGTCTGTCCTACTCTCGAGAAGTCAGTTGTAAGTTGTTTGGGCTAAAGCCCGGAAGGACTGTTTGAGGCTTAGTCTTATACCCCCGCCTAAAGGACGGGATAATTTAAACTTATAATTTATGAAAAGAATAGGAATATTAATTTTGCTTTTATCCGTATTTTCTTATCAAACTTTATTTGGCTGGTGCACGGGAAGAATACAGGGAACGGTAAAAGACTCCATCACAGGCGAACCGTTAAAAGAAGTAAATATCGTAATCAGGAACACGACTATACATACAAAAACCGGCACATCCGGAGAATACTTTTTCTACCAACTTTCCTGTGATGAAGCAGAATACGAAGTTGCAGCCGCCATTGCGGGATACAAAGCAGACTCCAAAAAAATAATCGTTTCGCCGGGAAGCCATACAACTATTGATTTCAGCTTGGTCCCGACCACGATTCAAAAAGGAGACATCGTAACGGGTAATTCTAAAAACACAGAACTATGGGAACATACCACAATATTTACGGATGTAATAGATAAAAAGGAACTCTCAAGACATAATTTTGAAACGGCTGGAGATGCAATAAACTGGCTTACCGGAATGCAAATACAAAGAGGAGAATACGGGACAAAAAGCGTTTGCAGGTATCGTGGGCTTGAACCTGAGCATCTGTTAATATTATTGGACGGGCAAAGAACAACAGGGATATATGATTTAGACCAATATCCGGTAGGAATGATAGAAAGAATAGAAGTGTTGGAAGGTCCTTATGCTAATTTGTATGGAGAAGGAGCGATTGCGGGAGTAGTAAACATTATTCCTACTCTCCCCTGTAATACTAATTTTGCTGAAATTACACGAGGAACGAACAATACAAAAGTTCATAGTCTAAGACAGGGAGTAAAAAAAGATAAATTCGGATATGTCTTTAACTACAGTCAAAGAAGTTCAGACGGAATATATCCGGCGTTTGATAAATTCGATGCGTCCGATTATCGCGGGCAAATAATAGCTAATTTGTCGGAAGCGGAACCAAAAACTATCTCCGAATTGACAATAGAACCGGGTTACTATTACCAAAAGGATGAATACCAATCAAGAGAACACCGGAAATATAATATCAATTCCGTCTGGGATGTAAAGTTACATGAATTCGCAGAACTCAAAACAAGATTCTCTACTTACCAGTATAAACAATCTTATTTATATGGGAGAAAAACAAATGAAATTGTCGGAACAACTGAAGGAGAAATTTATTATACGCGCCTTATACTAAAAGATATGAACCATAACATCTCGCATAGTTCAAGTATGGGATATAGTTTCGCTTACTCGGGATATAATTCAAATCTGTCTATTGATACGTCAACTCTGGTTCATAATCTGTATTTGCAACACGAAATACAATCCTCTTCGTTTACCGTATTAATTAGCGACCGCATTGACAGTTATCATAAAGATGTGCGATTAATGCCTAAAATAGCCATATTGTATGGAGTAGACGAGCCTCTTAAAATAAGAGCAGGACTGGGAAAATCAATTAGAGAACCGGATATGTCCCAGCTTTATTCTAATGAATTTTATACTTATGATAAGGGGGGAATGTATGTCAGGAGTAATGATTCGTTAACTACAGAAAAATCTACGACTTATGAATTAGGCGCTGAATATACGGGAGCAAGCTTTTTATCGGCAAGAATTTCATTGTTTAGATATGAAATTAAAGATATGATAGAATTATATACTTTAACGGAAAATTATCATGATGAGTTCCCATTGAAAAGCTATCGCAATATACCAAACGCTCATATACACGGAGCAGAAATAGAGTTTATTTCACAACCGCTTAGTTGGTTATCGGGAGAAATAAAATATACGGCACTTAACACAAAAAATGAATTAACAGGCGTATCTTTGCCGGACAATATACCTCATAAATCCGCAATCGGACTTTATATCGTAGAGCCTAAATTTAAAAATAGAATAAATCTGGAAGCTGAATATGTAGGTTCTACGGATATTAGTAACTATTTTAGTAATTATATGTTGAATATGAAAATCTCCAGAGATATTACGGAATATGCGCACCTTTTTGTCTCTGCTAACAATTTACTCAATAAACACTACAAAGGGTATGATGACATAATTACTTCGGAATGGTTTGGTGGAATAAGTATAAGTTTCTAAACCATTTTCTCTTTACCCCTTTTTGATTTCAGTATAATTTCATAAAAAATATTGACAAAACGTTAAAATGTTTATATATATAAGTCATAGACAATGGAAGGAATATGAAAAGATTGTGTTTTGGGATATTTTCAGGAATAGTAGGTATAGGCATATTCCCGTTTAATTCTTACGGGATGCAGAATCTTAAAATAAACAATGCTAATTCGGCTACGATAACTACTGCCAATACGTTCCATATAACAGGAGAGTTTGAACCCGGCAGTCATATTGCAAAAGCGACTCTTTATTACGATGCAAATGCTAATGGAACTTTAGATTCAAACGAACACTGGATATCAAAATTCAAGTTGATAGACGGGAACTTTGACGATGAAGATGAGACGACAAATGGCTCAATAAATAGAATATGCGACCCTATTACAATGACAGGCGATTTCGTTTTATATGTAGAGGATAATGGAGTATCGGATACCGTATCCATACACGTTCCCCCTATGCCATCTTTATTGACGGTATCCGGCGTAGTAACCGAACCGGCAAACACACCGAATATTTGCGTAACAGCAATGTTAGCGTTAGACGCGGAAGATAAAAGAGAATGTGTATATTGCGATTTCACGGACAGCACGGGAGCGTATTCAATAGCCTTCCCGGAAGCTTTAAGAGATTCAACAATGTGGTTCTTTGCAGGAGATGTACTAGGGATTCTACCCCGTAATTATATAAGCAGTCCGGCAGTAGGTGTTTGGATTGCAGAGGCGCAGACAAGAGACTTAGCAATGTACAAGTTATCTTTGGATACTACATACACAACAAAACAATATACTGTAGTATTTGGTGTTTTGAGAGACGATATAGGCAATCCCATTACAGAGCCTGTTCACATAAGAGGAGGATTAGCGGGATCGTCTGGATCTTATGGCGTATTAACAACAACCGATTCGAGCGGATATTACAATTATATTATAAGAAAACAGGGACCTGCATATTATCTCACAGAGACAATTATTGCAAACCAGTTTTACCCCGAATACCTTAATCCTTTACGCAGAATAGCTACTTTTATGGTTGCCCCCGTACAAATAACTAATAACCTAACTGCTTATCGGACAACGGATTCTATTCGTGGGTTTGTTTACAAAGATGGGTATCCATATAAGGGCGCACAGATTGACATCGGAGTTATTGAGCCTAACTGGGCATCGGCAGGAACATATACAAGAACTTACAGCAATGGTCGTTATACGGCTTATATTAATGGGACATTCATTACTTATTCCGCAAAAATCTCATCTAAAAGTATTCCAAATGGCTATAAAGTAAAAGAAGAGAATGGCGTAACAGCCAGCCCGGGAAGCGCCGGAGTAAATTTTCATCTTATAAAAACATCCGTAGAAGAAACTCAGAGGATAAAAATCAAGTGTCTCTCTATCCAACCTAATCCGTTTATTCAAAAGACCGTTATCCGTTACTCCTTAATCGGAACACATAACAATTATAAAATTGACAACTCAAAATTAATGATTTACGATGTATCAGGTAATAAAATTATGGAACTTGTACCGGAATATTCGAAGAATGAGAATTCTTATTCTGCTTTGTTACCAACCAATAAAAAAATGCCGGCAGGAATATATTTTTTAAGAATCGGGAACTTTAATCCGATGAAACTTATCAAACTTAAATAAGGGGGTGCAGGAAAACATAATTGTCAAAGCATGAAAAGATAAAACAAGTAAAAAAAGGGGGAAAGATGAAAAGACTTTGTATGAAAAAGGTGGTTTTGTGTTTAGGCGCCATAGCATTATTCTCATTCAACACCTATGCTATGCACAATTTAAAAGTAAACAACTCTACCTCGCTAACAGTAACAACCTCAGACACTATTCGTATAACAGGGAACACTGAATCTAATGGCGCATCAGCAAAAGCTGCTCTTTATTATGATGTAAATGGAAATGGAACTATAGATGGAAATGACCATTGGGTATTAAAGTTCAGATTAATAGATGGTAATTTTGACGATACGGACGAAGCCAAAAACGGAACAATAAATATAACACGAAAAACTTTTACAATAACGGGTCATTTTGTTTTACGTGTTGAAGATGGTGGAGTATCCGGAACCGTTGCAATACAGGTTAATCCTATTTCTTCTTCTTGTTCCATCTCGGGAACAATAACTACACCGGCAAATACCCCAAATATATTTATAGGAATAATGGATACAATATATGACGAAGAAGTATTATATGGAGCATTTACAAATAGTTCGGGAGCTTATTCAATAGTTTTACCGGCTGTTTTTAAAGACTCTACAGTTACAATGTCTTCAATGGATTTGGCAGGCATAGTTGGCCGTAATTACATAAGTAATCAAATAATTCCTTTTGAAGTTACAGGAGTAATGACAGGTAAAGACCTTGCGCTTACAAATCTCACTAATGATACTACTTTTGTCTCCGGAACTGTAAAGGATGATGCCTCAAATCCAATTCCCGACACTTTCCAGATAATAGGAGGTGTATCGGGAACGCTTGGAACATTTGGCTTATTTACAAATACCAACTCAAGCGGATACTATAATTATATTATAAAGAAACAAGGCCCCGCATATTATCTCACAGGTGCCAACCTTCAGGACCAGTTCTATCCTCAATATTTAAATCCTTTATACAAAAATGCTACTTTTTATGTTGCCCCTTTATCAATAACTAATAATATAACTGTTTATCGGGCAACGGACTCCATTTGTGGATTTGTTTATAAAGATGGACTCCCCTATAAAGGAGCACAAATTGATATCGGAGTAGCCTATCCTACCGGACTAACCGCAGGAACATACACAAAAACTTACAGTGATGGGCATTATACAGCATATGTCAGCGGCGCATTAACTACTTATACTGTAGGCGTTGCCAAAAAAAGCATACCTGTCGGTGACACGGTTGAAGAAGGTCCTAGCGTAAATGCAAGTCCAGGTGCAACCAATGTAAATTTCCACATCAGAGTAGGGATTGAAGAATCAAATAAAGTTTCTATATATCCCATTATAATTCAACCGAACCCATTCGTAAACAATCTAAAATTTGAATTACCCCATCAAAAAATGGCAGGGAACTTATATATTTATGACATTACCGGAACCCAAATAGAAGCGCTTATTCCAACATATTCTTCTAACGGCATATCTTTTAACCTGTATACAAATAGCAAGAAAATGCCTGCAGGCATATATTTCTACTCCCTCAAAACACCAAATAGAACCTATGAAGGGAAACTCATAAAAGTACATTAATTAACAAAAAGTACAAGGCGGGCAAAAAAATTGCCCGCCTTGTTTTTAAGGAGGTACTATTTAAATATTTATGTTTTCCTTTGTCAAGTAATACAAACCCGTCTAACTATTTTCAACAGGAGGTAGCATGAAAAAACAGTATTTTCTTGGTTTATTTCTATTAAGCTTTATTATAATATTCTCTCCTCAAGTTTATGCTGCCGGCTACAACACTGTATATGTTGATTCTGCGATTGGCAGTGATAGTTTTGATGGGTCGGTTTCCATTCATCAAGGTGGAATTGCCGGACCAAAAGCGACCATTCAGGCCGGCATAAATGCAACAAATTCCGGAGGAATTTGCTTTGTAGCGAAAGGAACTTATCATGAAAACATTGTTCTAAAACCAGAAGTACAATTAGTAGGCGCAGGGCCTGATTTTTCAGTTATAAGTTCTCACGGCACAGTTATAAAAGGTGGGAACCCCGTCCAAGGAACTGGAAATACAATTGTCAACGGCTTTAGAATAATAAAAGATGATACTGCCACCTCAACTTTTGGATATTTTGATTCTCTTTATGTTACATTCGTAAGAAATGTTTTTATAGGACATTATGTAGCTATTCATTGTATGAATAATGGACACCCCACTATTCTTAATAACACCATTCTTAATAGCACTGCGCACGGCATAACCTTTGGAACAAATGGAGCGCCAATTATAAAAAATAATATAATTTCCAGCAATACGAATGGCATTTCCTTTTATAGCGGAACTACACCTCTAGCAGACATAGGTTTTAACGACTTGTGGAACAATGGCATGAACTATAATGGCTATGGGTTTCAAGATACTGTAGGTGCTAAAGGCAATATATCCCAAAATCCTTTGTTCGTAGACACAACCGTAAAAAATTTCCATTTACAACCGAGTTCCCTGTGTATTGATGCGGGAGACCCCGGTTTAGGCAATAAAGACCCCGATGGGACAAAAATAGATATTGGAGCTTTCTTTTTTAATCAGGACACAACTGCTCCATCCGCTCCGGAAAGCCTTACGGCTAACGGGAAAAACCCTTCCACTTGGGCACAAAACCCTGTATTTGAAATATGTTATAAGGCGCCACCTGACTCCAGTGGTATAAAATCAGCATTATATAAACTTGGTTCCGCGCCTACAAGCAAATTTGATACTACCGGCTCATTCCATGAAAAACCCCCAATGTATGTTTCGTCACAACTAGAAGGCACAATTCCTTTGTATGTATGGTTGGAAGATGGCGTAGGAAATATAAATTTCAATAACTATTCCATAGTTTACTTAAGGCGAGACACAACAGCGCCAACAAGCTGCAATATCTATGCCTTACCGGATACAATTACTACACCTAATTTTATAGTTAGGTGGTCAAAAGGTATAGATTCAATGTCCGGGCTTTTGAATTCCTACTGTGTAAAAGTAAAAAACGGTAATGGTAATTGGAATATTTGGTTAGGAAATTATCCTGACACTTTTGCTATATTCAACGGATTAAATAAACATATATATCATTTCTTAGCATATACTTTTGACAGCGCAGAAAATATCGGGCCTGAAAGTTTCCCGGCTTGTAGTACTTTTCTTAATATCTCCAGCGGAGATACCACGGCACCTGTAACACCTGAAAGTTTGGAAGTTGTTACCAGAGATGGTGAGGTGTATATCTATTGGAAAAAAGTAATCACTACCGACTTGAAAGGGTACAATGTTTACAGCAAGACAAACGGTGATTCTATTTTTACCCGTATTAATAGTCATATTATCACGGGGAAATGGTTTCATGATAAATCACTTTTTAATGGCACTAAATATTGGTATGTAGTTACTTCTGTAGACGCCTCCGGTAATGAATCTAACTTTTCTGATTCCATAGCCGCAATCCCCGCTGATACTTTTCCCCCTCGTAGAGTATCTGAATTTAGAGCAAGTCTTTTATCTAACAACGGAGTAAAGCTAAGCTGGGTCAAATCAAGTAGTTATGATTGTGAAAAATATAATATATATTCGGATAACGCATCCGGAACCATTAATTATACTACCCCAATTGCTACGGTTTTACACCCGGACACAATATGGATACATTCCCTTACTATGGATACCACTTATATGTTTGGTTTACGAGCCGAAGATATAAGCGGGCACGAAGAAAAAAATGAAAACGTAGTAGTTACTGTGGGAACAATAACCGATACCAATAAGGTAAAAGTAAGAATCCTTGCTCCTTATTCCGGGAAACGAATAAGTGGGAACAGAGTTACTATTTTTGCTGGAACACTTTTCTGGAAACCTCAATGGTGGCAAGAAATTAAATGTGTACGATTTGAATACAAGTCCGTAGATTCCGCTAACTGGAAACTAGTTCCTTCGGCATATTCTTTATTTACTAATCCTGATTCTTCCTGGCCATATTTTGCTTTATGGAACTTGTCAACTTGCCCCGAAGGAGATTATAATTTAAGAGCCGTAGCAATTGATACATTCAATGTGTCAGATGCTAACCCTTCCGGCATAATAATAACTATTGACAATAAATACCCGGATGAACAGGAATTCTGGGGAATAACAAAAATTGCCGCACATTCAAAACGGGAAACAGTAGAAAGAATGGCTTACAATGTAATGACTCTCGGTAGTGAATCTGAGAATAATATAACACGAATAACTATCCCTGAACTTGCTCTCGAAGAAAATACAAGTCTTGTATGCGTAATAAAAGACCCATCTGAATCGCCACCTTCAAATCCTTATTTATCCACAGACATATTCAGACAAATCTGGCTCGAGAACGGCCAACAATTATTACTCGGCGGACTTAAAAGTGATATTTCCATACCTTATGTAGATACTAATTTGAGTTTCCCGGAAACCTCCTTATGGATTGGAAGATACAATGGCACTAGTTGGGACCCCATAGAATATACAATTGATACGGCATCAAATATTGTTTATGGTAGTTCTAATGCTCTGGGAACTTTCTTCTCTTTGCTAGGCCCGGAGACAGGAGTCGAAGAGACTGATTCGAAAACTGCTATAAATGCTTACAAATTATTTCGGAGTTCGCCAAACCCATTTTCTTACGGCTCAATTATTAGTTATCAGATCCCTATCGAAACTAAAATATCCTTAAAAATATATGATATAACAGGCAAATTGGTAAAAACGCTTGCAGATAAGACTTGTAAACAAGGATATTATAAAGTTCAATGGGATGCCACGAATACAAAAGGAGAAAAAGTATCCACAGGTATTTATTTCTATAAGTTGTCTACCGATAATTTTACGGATGTCAAGAAAATGGTAATAGTGAAATAAATCGAGTCTATTTAGGAAATATCTTTGAGAAACAGGGACAGATTACAATCTGTCCCTGTTTTTATTTACTATTTGAAAGCTAAATCCTTATTACTTTTTTCGTCAATATGTTATCCCCTGCATCAAGACGGATAAAATATACACCCTTGCCTAGTTTCTTACCATCCAATTCAACCCGTTGATACCCGCTTTTTATTTCATCTTTAATAATTTCCCTTATACATCTTCCGCTTAAATCATATACCCTTAACTGCACTTTTTCTTTATGCGGCAGCATAAAATCAATAATTACGGATTTCTTAAAAACCGTTGACAATACATTGAGAGAAAACTCTTTCTGTGAGGTTTCCTCTATGCCGTTGAGATTTTTATAGAGGGTTACATTGAGATTAATTACTTCTTCGTTTTCAACAAGGTCTTTCGTAGAGAAAACCACATACCAGTCATCCTTTGGACAAACAAAACTCACATTCCCGGAATCCACATTATGACTAATTTCAAATGCCTCAAAAGCAGAACCACTCTGGTATGCCGCAAAATTAACGCTATTGCATATAAAAAATTCAATATTTTTTGCAACATCTACGTAATGTCCGTATCTCTGTTGGTAAGTGCGGTTATTCAATTCATTAAAACCTATAGTTTTTCCGCGAATTATTTCCTGGGAAACACCAAAATTAACGTCAATCTTATAAAACTTAGTAGTATCGGTCAAAACACCCTGGGATGCATTTATAGTAGGCTGAATCGTAGTTGCGCCGACCAGAGAAGGACATATCCAGTTATAATGCTGTCCGGCAACGGAATTAGTTATTATCTTTGCATAACCACTACTCGTATTAGGATAACATCCTCTCGGAGTGGCGGTTACGTTGATATAGTAATCTATTCCTTCTCCCAATAAGAAATCTACTCTCCCATCAGAATCAGTAACTCTTTTATCAATTAAGGTAAACTTAGTGCTGTCATAATAATATGAAGTAAATAAATATACTCTCGCTCCATCGAATAGCCGTCCCAAAGAGTCCTGAGCAATAACCGTTAGCGTGCAATGCTGGGAATATCGAGGCGTAACATCCCATGTATAACCATTTCCCCTATAGTTATATACGTCTCTAAATTCCCATCCCCCTGCTTCATAATGCGCAGTAGAATTAACATAATTATTTATAGGTTCCCATCCACGCCAGTCAGTATCGTACCACTCATTCCATGTGTGGTCCCGTGTTACATCGTTAGGGGTACCGGCAGGTATTAATGATGCTCTCGCCGCAGCCGCAGTTACGACTGCCCATTCGCCGCATCTCCCTCTGTGCATATGATATTGTCTAACAGGTTGCCATGCCCTTTCATTAGCCCACATATCGCCTGATGCGGAATTAAATACCATTACATCGTTTACCCACTTTGTGATTTTCCCGATAGCTCCGTTATTATCGGAAACATCGACTTTATTGTTATATAAGATTTTTTCTCCTATGAGTCTATCTTTTAATATCGGAGAAATAGTTCCTGCATATATCGTATCGGAAGGTCCATAACCGCTCCATACTGTTTTTTGTGCAGTGTCGGGATAATTAAAATAATAATCTCTCCAGAATTTTCCGGTTGGCGGAGCAGCTTCTCCTGTGCCGTAATGGCTTGGGTCTGCAGCATAAGGATTTATGTAAAATGGCATTTCATAAGTTATGCCGGGATGCACGATATGCCAGTAATATATATCGCGTGGAATCTCTATTTCAGTCGTGTCCTGGTCATTGTTTGCTATTTTATATTTTGCCGTCGTATAGTCGGAATATTCCACAAGGCGAACATAATCAAGCGCACTGTCATTTTTGTAGATAAGCTTTACATTGTCGGTAAATATGGTAGGATTGCTCATATGATGCTCCAGTACTGCCGAATCAACATTTGCAATTACAAAAGCAAGCTCGTCCTGCCACGGGAAAGGAGTTGCCAAAATAATCGTCCCGTAAGTATTCTGGCACTGAGCGCTCATACGGGCAAAGTTATCCCATAACTGTATTTTAAGCCACTCCGGAACTGCTGCAATTGCCTGAAATACCGTAGAAGTAAGATTATTATCCGGAAGAAATTCCGTTATTCCCGTACTGTCAATTTTTGCATAATAATGTCCGTTGTTTCTTATTCGCCCGCGGAAAGAGCAAGAATCCGTAAAAGACCAATTTTCATCTGTTTTTGATTCCCGTGAAAACAATTTATTCTTTTCCGAGCGCGGGATATTACCCCTAACAACATCTTTCGTTACATCCCCTACCAATCCTGTTGATACAGGATGTTCAACATATTCTACCTTTTGAATAGATCCCATTTGTAAAAACATAAAAAATAATAATGTCATTCTTTCCTCCTATATTATAATTTTAAGATTTTTCAAGAAAACTTATAGCGTAAGGGTGATTTAAATACATAATTTTGTCAAGCCTAAAAATGATAAATGTCTTTATTGCAAAAATCCCTTATAAATTATATTATATTTTCTATCTCTCTCTGCCATTATTTATTTTGTACTATAAGAAAAGGCTTCAAACCATTCCTTTTTTGCAGGAACGAAAAATTTGTTTATCCCTTTATACTTTTGCTTGATAGCGTGTTCCCTGGGATAGAAGATTCATTTTTTAAGTTGACTATTCATATATATGATTTACCATAAAGAACTATGTCTTCAAAAAATATTAAACGGAATATTAAAAGCAACTCTTCGCCTCAAATTCAGCAATTAACATCCCAAATTAATGCATTAAAACGTTATCTTCCGGAAAGAGTTGTAGAAAAAATCCTTTTAAATCCTTCTTCTGCAAAGGTAGAAGGCGAATTTAGATTAGTTACCGTTCTGTTTGCCGATTTATCCGGATTTACACATTTAACTGAAGAATTATCCAAAACAGTTTCTGAAAAAGGCTATACGGCAAGTGGCAAAAAAGGCGCAGAAGAAATAACGGAAATTGTTAATACCTATTTCACCCAAATGCTAAATATTATACTAAATTATGGCGGCACTGTAGATAAATTTATGGGAGATGCAATTATGGTTTTGTTTGGCGCACCAGTATCTCACGAAGACGACCCTGAAAGAGCGATAAAAGCCGCTTTAGATATGCAATCGGCAATGAAACCTTTTCAGAAATTGAAAACATCCCGAGGGGTATTTTCTTTGCAAATGTCCGTAGGAATAAATACGGGATTGGTTGTAGCAGGTAACGTAGGCAGTGAAAAAAGGATGGAATATACTGTGATGGGTGATAATGTCAACCTTGCCTCAAGAATAGAACAACAAGCAAATCCGGGAGAAATTCTAATCAGCAAATCTACCTGTGAAAAAGTTAATGAGATATTTGAAATTAAGCCACTGAAGCCCGTAAAAGTAAAGGGAAAATCTCATATGATTGAAATGTACAAAGTTCTGGGACTTGCACGAAATTATCCTGTCCGACTCAAACAACTTCAGTTGCAAATGGTAGGGAGAACAAGAGAATTAAACTCGTTAAAACAACTATGGAAGGAAACATTATCCGGTAACGGGCAAGTTGTATCCGTAATAGGTGATGCTGGCATAGGGAAAACAAGATTGATTTACGAATTTAAAAATCAGGTTTTTTTACCTTTACCCAAAAAGAAGAAATCACAAAAAATGGAACATCCTGCTAAGGGCATAAAGGCAATTACTCGCCAGGATTTATTATGGCTTGAAGGTAAGGGATTGTCTTATGGGACTTCTATGTTATACTGGACTATTATAGAAATATTTAAAAACTTCTTTAATATATCGAATTCCGATTCTAAAGAAAAAATTAAACAAAAAATTCATTCCAAAATGCAAAGCCTTTCCGAGATGGATAAACATATTAATAAATATATACCTTTTATGTATAATTTATTCTCCATAAAAGAAAAAAATAGCATATTAGACCAACTTGATGCGAAAACCATAAAACAAAACACGTTTGATGCAGTAAAAAGCTGTCTCTTTGCGCAGGCAAAAAAAACTCCCATAATAATAGTTTTTGAAGACTTCCACTGGACAGATGGTGTATCTTTTGAATTATTAAAATATATATCCAGACGAATAGAGAATATAAATATTTTTATTTTGTGCAGCTATCGTAAATCCGATTTACCTGCTCCCGATTTTATCAGAATAGGCGGACAAGCAGGTTTCAGCATTACAAAAACCTTGAAACAGGGAATTGAAAAATACTATAAAGAATTAGCCCTTTCAGAATTATCCGAAACAGAAAGCGAGACATTCAGCAAATTAATACTTAAAACCAATCAATTAGCCGTAGAATTAAAGAAACTTATAATAGAACAATCCGGAGGCAATCCATTATATGTTGAAGAATTATTGAATTCGTTAGTAGAAAATGAGATATTAAAAAAACAATTTGGTCATTGGCAGTTAAGCACCAAAATATCCGAACTTAAAATTCCCGATTCTGTTGAAGGAATAGTAATGTCTCGTCTGGATAATTTAGACGAAAAAACAAAAGATACCCTTCAAACAGCTTCCGTTATAGGCAAAAATTTTCAATACACAATATTGAAAAATATTTACCTGCCAAATGGAACATCCCGCCAAGGCAGCGATAGATTTGATTCTGATATAAAAGAATTAGATAATAGTATCTCGATACTTACAGAAAAAGATATAATATACAAAGAATCCTCATTATACAATTTGCCTAACAGGATAAATAGACCGGAATAAAAATGAAAGACAAAAAAATGAAGCGAAGCGACAGCTCGCCACGACGGCGACAAGAATCCCAAATAAATGGAATATCTCGCTATGGCGACGATTATATATTCAAGCATCCATTAACTCAAGAAGTTGCTTATAATAGTTTACTATTGAAAAGAAGAAGCCAATTACATGGCAAAATAGCCCTTTGTATAGAAACAGACCATAAAAATGAACTTGAAAAGTTTTATGGCTTACTCGCTTATCATTACTCGAACTCCACGGATAAGAAAAAAGCATTACATTATCTTTGCAAAGCAGGGGAACAAGCAGAAAAAATGTATGCAGGGAAAGAAGCTATGGATTACTATACTCAGGCTTTATCTTTGCTTGATGATAACTTGTCGGGATCCTCTCTCGAAAACCTTTTATGGAAAAACATTGAATTAAAAATAAATCTCCTATCCAATCGTGGGACTGTCCATAGACAGTTTTTTGGAAACTATAAAGAAGCGCTTAAAGATTATGAAAGAGCATTAAAATTATCTAAAATTATTAAAAATAAATACTGTGAAGCAATGTCCTTATCTAACATAGGAAGCGTTTTCAGAAGACAGGGAAAATATGAAAAAACTCTTTCTTATTATGAAAAAGCTATGAATATTTTAACCGCTGGCAGGCATTCTAATAAAACGAACAGGAAAGACTACAAAATAATTGCCAGTCTTTTCAATAAGATAGGTGTAGTTTATGATGATATGGGAAATTCGGAGACTGCACTCTCTTTTTATCAGAAAGCCCTTAATGCAAGTAAGAAAATTAAAGATAAACACATTATGGCTGCCACATTAGGAAACATTGGAATTATATACGACAACAGAGGGAATTATGAACAAGCATTGAAGTATTATAATGAAGCTCTTAGTATTGAAACAGAACAAAAAAATAAGCGGGGGATTGCCGGCAATTTTGAAAACATTGGTATCGCGTATAATTTGATGGGAAATTACCAAACGGCATTATCTTATTTTGAAAAAGCTTTTAAGGTGTTTGATGAGATATCGGACAAATCTGAAATAGCCTTCTGTCTTACAAATATTGGAAATGCTTATTATAAACTTGAACAATACACTAAGGCGCTTGAATACCAAAAAAATGCTCTTGAAATAAAACAGGAATTGGGTGAAAAATGGGGAATCGCTAACTCATTAGATGAAATCGGAATGATATATCAAAAATTAGGCAACCTTAAATTAGCTGTTAATCACCATAATCTGGCGTTAAATATAGCGAAAGAAATAGGCGCAAAAGCAATTGAAGCTAATATCCTTATAAATATCGGCATAATTCAATCCCTGCAAATACAAAAGAAAACTTCTTTGCAAAGGAACAAATATGGAACATCTCGCCACGACAGTGATGCTAAAAAACTCATAGAATCAGGCATCGAAATTGCAAAGGAAATAGGCAATCAGGAAGTAATTGAATATGGGAACAATGCCTTAAAAAAACTATGTGCATAAAACTAATATTGCTTCTTGTTGTAAACTCTTCTTTTACCTTTAAATATGAGAATAACTCATACCCGATAGACAATAAAGCCGTTGAAAAATTTTCATATTTTAAACTAACAAGTTTTCAACCGGCACTTAATTTTGATATATCAGTAGACTCTGTTTTCCAACGATATACAATAAAGTACCGGAACAAAAACATTACTTTGGTTAATAATAACCCCTGGATTAAAATTGAAAATGAAGTTGTTAATTCTCCCCTCTCTCCACAAGTTATTGATAAAAATCTTTATATCCCTTTCCCTGTTTTAAATGAATTATGCAAATATTTTCTGGATAAAACCGTTTCCATTGCAGGCAATTATATAGTACTTTTTGGTGAAGAAGGAAGACACATAAAAAGGATTGTAATAGATGCCGGGCATGGAGGCAAAGATCCGGGAGCTTTGGGATATGCAGGATTACAGGAGAAAGCGGTAACTCTTGAGGTTGCAAAAATGGTCGCAGAAAAGCTATCTTCAGAAAATGGCATCAACTGTATCCTTACCCGGGAGATAGACACTTTTATATCTCTCGGGAAAAGGGCTAAAATTGCAAATGATGCTGAAGCTTCTTTATTTTTATCCATACATTGTAATGCCGGAAAACGCAGAAGCGCAACCGGAACGGAAATATATTTTCTATCTCCTGCTAAAACAACCTGGGCAAGAGCAGTAGAAGCAAGAGAAAACGCATCTTTACAATACGAAAACAAAGAAGATCGTAGCGAATTACAGTCTATATTGTGGGATTTGGCTCAAACGGAATTTCTTAAGGAATCTAATACCCTTGCAAGCAAAATAGTAGATGGCATATCGAAATCTAATAATATAATTAACCGCGGTGTGCTACAAGCTAATTTCTGTGTGCTACGTAAAGTTTATATGCCTGCTTGCCTTGTAGAAATTGAATTCATATCAAATCCGGAAATGGAGAAAAAAATGAAAACAGATGAGTTTAAGTCAAAAATCGCGACTGATATTGCAAATGGAGTAAAAGAGTTTAAGCAGTGGTATGAAATGAAAGTAGATAATTAAATATCAAGTTTGTCCTCTGTAAGTATTTTACCTTACGAATATTTGTAAAGCCCGAGAGCGTTATACCATTTATTTAGTTTTTCTATTCTCTTGCTCTTATCCGTAGGAAGAACTAACGGTCTTCCTCTTGCATCTATAATAAGCCCTACTTCTCCACCTTCAATCGTAGCTACAAGTTTTTTCCCATGCCCAGCACCTACATCAAATCCTTTGGTCGGTGTAATTTCAACTTCCTTCTCCCCGGTAAAAGGTATAAGCACAATTTCCCCGAATGACACTTTAACTTCTTCGTTACCTATTTTTATCTGGACACAAGGAGTATCCTCTTTTCCAGTCCCAATAGGCGCGATACACGTTCCAAGCCTTATGAGACAATCCTTATCAAATACTTCTACGGCTGCTTTTTCATTAACCGTCGCCAATACACCTAAATGAGGCATCATAAAAATGGAATCCACAGTTAATTTCGTTAACCCTTCGGGCAAAAATGAATCTATCATCATAAGTGCAGATTGAACTCTCTTGGGAGCATGCGATAAGACTCCGCCGGAACCGATTATCATATCCAAATCCATCATATTAATTAGTGATTCGCCCGTACCTTTTTGGGCAAACGTATCTGAGATTGTTCTTATCTGCTGGACTCCTTTTAATCCTACTGCCATAGTTTTATGGTGTTGAAATGCCAATCTTATAGCTTCGCGTGCAATTGCCTGTTCCATTTTGAGGTCATCGAGAGTCTGCGGAATAGTGGTCGGCCTTATCATTTTATTTCTTATCCTGTTACGTAATTCTTTTTCTGGCAAATCAAAAGGTATCCATCTTGATATATTATCCGTTCCCGTTTCAGCTAATACATTTGATATGGAATAACTCATTCCAAGATTAGCCGATACCGTACGGTTAAATACTGTTTCAAACACCGAAAATACATCCGTAGTTGCTCCACCTATGTCAACTCCCAATACGTTTATGCCCTGTTTCTTTCCAACAAGTTCAACAAGTGAACCTACTGCGCCCGGGGTTGGCATTATTGCCGTATCCGTCCATTCCATTAATTTTTTATACCCGGGAGCATGCGCCATAACATGTTCCATAAACAAATCATGTATTGCATTTCTGGCAGGTATAAGATTTTCACGTTCAAGAACGGGTCTGAGATTATCTACTATTGATAATGCTGCTTTAGTTTCAAGAACTTTTTTGATTTCTTCTCTTGCGTTTTTATTTCCCGCATATATAACCGGCAAAGAATACGTTACTCCAAATCTCGGTCTCGGTTCTGCTGCTCCTATAAGCTCTGCCAATTCTACCACATGAGAAACCGTTCCACCATCTATGCCGCCTGAAAGTAATATCATATCCGGTCTTAATTGTCTCATTATTTCTATTCTCTGGTGCGGCAACCTTCCATCGTTTGAAGCGATTGTTTCCATAACTATTGCGCCTGCGCCAAGTGCTGCGCGGGATGCTGATTCGGCAGTCATAGATTTTACTACCCCTGCTACCATCATTTGAAGCCCGCCTCCTGCCGATGAAGTAGAAACATATATATCTACGCCTTCTTTATCGGATTTACGGGGTTTTATAATTTTTTCGCCATCAAGAATTTTCTTGCCGGCAAGTTCTTCTATTTCTCTTATTGAATTAAGTGCGCCGCGGGTCACGTCTTCGAAAGGTGCTTCAACCGTTGTAGGAGCTTCCCCCCTGAATGCCAACCTGTATTCGTCTCCTATTTTTTCTATAAGGATGGCTTTGGTAGTTGTGCTGCCACAATCAGTTGCAAGTATTGTTTTTAGTTCCATTTTTTATTACTCCTTCGCTATTTTGCTTTTTTTGACTTATTTCTAAACTTTCTATTTTTTGAATTAAATACTCAATGCTACATCTTTTTTCCAATATTTTTCTTATTTTAGGATACATTTCGTTCGGGAATACGCTACCTATTATAGGTTCAAAAAACAACATTGCCTGTGAGCCGATAAAATTCAAGTATTTAACGGATTCCAGAAATGTGATTGCTATGACATCAAACCTGCGCTTTCTTATACCAATTGCAAGATTGTCTAATATTCCCTCTTCTTCGAGAGTTAACGCATCTTCTTCCGGTTGAACTGCAAACGCATATTTCAGTTTTTCACGAATTCCCATATTCTCTATATTTAAGCTTATACTGGCAATATGTCAAGAATAATCTATATTGTAGCTTATCCATTTTTATTTAAATAAAATAATCTTGCCATTAGTCTTAGAATATTTAGAGTCTATGTGTAATACCAACTTGCAAATCTTTTGGATATACAATCAATATTTTCTCTCCCTGTAATCTGAACTTCCTCCTTTTTTCTTGACATAAACGTTTATTTTTAATTATACTGAACACAGTTCTGTTAGATTAACACATTATGAAAAAACTTCAGGATATTTGCTTTGCTTTGTTTTTTATTATTCCACCTCTTTTGGTTATCCCATCTTTTTATGAAGGGTACGGCATCCCGAAACAAATAATAATCTGGTTTCTTATCCCGTTTATGCTCCTGACCTTTTTATCCCGCGAAAAAAAAGAATTTATGCTTTCTACTCCGCTTTTATTCTGGGGATTATTTTTGATATTAAACTTTACATTGTTATGCTTTAACCCAAATAAATACTATGGGCTTGAACGGGTATACCTTTTACTTACTTATTTTGTTTTATTTCTTTCCGCTGTTAATTTTACAGGCAATAAAAGATTTGTTATATTTTCTGCCCTTGCCGGTTTCGGAATAGTCAGCCTCATCGGAGTATTGCAGTATATAAACATTATCCATATTAACTGGGAACAACTGCATTGGGAAAAAGGCTTTGGAAAAAGGGTTTTCTCTACCCTTGGAAATCCAAACGCATTGGCAAGCTATAGCCTTTTGTTTTTACCGTTAAGTATGATTTTAAGTCTGAGTGAGACACGAACAATGCTCAGAAATATGTTTTCAGTGATTTTTCTACTTGGGTTTGCATGCCTTCTTTTTACAAATTCCTGGGGAAGCTGGATTAGTTTTATAATCGCTACCCTTATCAGCATAATCTTCTTTGCGAACATCCTTGACAACAAGGCAAAAAATAAAATTAAATTATATAAGAAAAACCTGTTCTTTGTTTTAGCAGGCATACTTGTAATAATTTCCCTTTTTGTTTTAACAAAACGTAGCAAAATTATGGGCGAGCCAACTGGAGCCATAGCAAGAACTCTTTTGTGGGAGACATCTTTCAGTATGGCAAAAGACAAACCACTGACAGGTTTTGGTCCTAATGGCTTTCTTTATTATAGCAATAAACACCTGAGTAAAATAGAAACCAAAGAAAAATACGACAAGTTATGGCTTGCCAATCCCAATTTTATATTAAGAAATCCCGGTTATCCTGAAAACGAATATCTTACGATTCTTGTAGATACGGGCATTATTGGAATAGGATTATTTCTATTTTTTATAATAAGTTTAATGTCTTCTTTCAAACATACAATCAAAGAAACGCACAGTTTTGACAGGTTGCTTGCAATGGGAGTATTTGCAGGTGTGGTAGGCATTTTCATAAACAGTTTAATTGATATTCCTTTTAGCGAGTGGACTGTTGTAGGAGCAATATTTTTTGTTCTGATTGGTCTTACCTGCGAAAAGAAAACCGCTTTTCTCGTTGAGACGAATTCACCATCCGATGGCAGAAAAATCAAACTATACAAACAATTTTTTACATTATGTATTTGCCTTATTTCTTTGTTTTTTATTTCAAAAGGATTTCGCACTTTAATGAGCGATATTTATGTAACCAAAGCTACATTGACCACGAATAAAAATAAAGAATCCGCGCTTACTTATTATCAGAAGTCTATAAAATTCAGCACCTTATCCCATACTATATATTCGGATATGGGACAAATCGCCTACAAACAAGGCGAATATAAAAAAGCAATCGAATATTTCAACAAATCAATTGCGCTTCTTCCTTTTCACGAAGCGCTTTATTATAATTTGGGAAACGTATATCAAAGTATGGGAAATTTTAGCGCAGCAGAATCTTCTTTCGTATGCGCCTTAAAACTTGAACCGCTTTATTCTTCGGTATATTCAAAACTTTCTTCTTTATACAGAAAAGAGAATTTACCCGATAAAGTTTCTCAAACGCTTATGCAAGGAATACATTATTTGCCGGACGATGCCGCATTAAACAATGAACTTGGCATATGGTATGCGGGACAAAAAAATACAAAAGAAGCACTTCGTACTTTCGAAAAAACTCTTATCCTTTCAAGATACGACCCTATAATATGGTATAATCTTTACCTTTTAACAAACAGAACTAATACTATCTCCGACACGAATCAACCAAATTTTATGGACATAAACGGTTTTGAATGGGTTACGAATATGTTTGAAGAAAATCGCAACAACCCGGAATACATAATCAAAGAAGTGCTTGCAAAATATCCCGATTACCCCGATGCCCTTTTATTATATGCAAAATATGCAATGAAAAATGACGATGAGGAAGCTTTAAGAATATTAAAAAAAGCTTTTGCAATAGCTCCGAATCTTAATGCAAAAGATATGCTTATCCCTTTGCTGAATAAATATGATATGGTTCAAAGAGCAAATACTTTGCTTTCATTGGCTGCAAAATACTATACCAACAAGGATTTTAAAAGCGCAGAATACAGCCTTTCGTTGGCGCTTGAATATAACCCTATTTTAGCAACTGCATATTTTAATTTCGGAATACTTTTAAGACAAAAGAACGATTACGATAAAGCAATAATAGCCTGGCATAAGTTTATTGCGCTTGACCCGAAAAATAAAGACGTCCCGGGCGTAATGACAGAAATATCAAAACTATCTGATATGTAGCTTTCTAATAAAAGGAGAAAATATGAAAAGAATTTATAAACTTTTTATGGGTTCATTTATTGTTGCCCTGATAACGGGAAATGTTTTTTCAAATGAAACGGTTGTAAACAAAAAAGATTTATTGGTTAAAGGGAATAATACTTTTGCGCTTGAGCTTTATGAGAATTTGAAAGGCAAGGAAGGCAATTTATTCTTTTCCCCATATAGCATTTCAACTGCATTAGCAATGACTTATGCCGGTGCAAAAGCGAACACTCAAAAACAAATGGCAGAAGTTCTGCGTTTCAACTTATTAGATTCGACAAGCATACACCCGGTATTTAAGAATTTAATTTTTGAAACCCAGAGTAAAAATAAAAACTACCAGTTGAATATTGCCAATGCTTTATGGGGACAAAAAGGATATAAATTTCTCAACAAATTCATCAAAGTTACAAAAACTAATTATGGGGCAGGATTCAAAAAAATTGATTTTGGAAACACCGAATCGGCACGCAAAACTATTAACAACTGGGTTGAAGAGCAAACTAAAAACAAAATCAAAGACCTTATTCAACCGGGAATTCTTAATGCTAATACCCGCCTTGTTCTAACCAATGCAATTTATTTTAAAGGCAATTGGATTAATGAGTTTGATGAAAATGAAACAAAAGAAGCTCCATTTTATATAAACCCGGAGAAAAAACTTCAAGTACCGATGATGTTTAAAAAAGAAAATTTTAATTTTATGGAAACCGATAAATTTCAGGCAATTGAATTGCCCTACAAGGGCGATGATTTATCGATGTTTGTCTTGTTGCCCAAAAAAATTGATGGACTTGGCGAGGTGGAAAACTCGTTTGTATTAGACAGTTTAAATAAGTGGATAGAAAGTGTTCAGAATCAGGAAGTCAAAATCTATTTTCCAAAATTTAAAATGACTTCGGAATTTAGCCTGGCAGAAGTCCTTAAATCTATGGGGATGTCTGATGCTTTCTCTTTGCCGCCTGCAGATTTTTCAGGAATGAACAAAAAGAAAGAATTGTTTATTTCCGCAGTAATTCATAAGGCTTTTGTAGATGTGAACGAAAAAGGCACTGAAGCAGCGGCCGCAACTGCTGTAGTAATGACAAAATGTTCAATGCCCACACAACAAACTCCTGTCTTTCGTGCAGATCATCCTTTTATATTTTTAATCAGGGATACTCGTTCAGGAAGTATTTTGTTTATCGGCAGACTAACAAATCCGCTTAAATAATATACGCACGGTATGTTCAGAAGGAACAAATAGGGGTTAGATTTGGTTTAATTAACTGCCGGAGTTTATTTCTTCTTTGAAGTCTTTTTCCCTTTTTTAATTGAAGGAGATTCTTTTGTTGAGTCAGATGGTGTTGTTATAGCAGGTGTTGTTTTTAGAGAATCGGAATTTTGTACGCTTTTTGTTTTAGTTGACTTTGAAGTATTGGATTTTGTTTTCAAAGAATCCAAAACCTTTACACTTTTTGTTTTAGTTGGATCCTGAATAGTTTCAGTTGGTGTTACAGGTGTAGTTGGAGGATTCATTACGATTTCTATTCTCCTGTTGAATGCCATTCCTTCTTCAGTTTCATTGGATGCTATCGGTTGATCCGACCCAAACCCTTTTACAGAAAGCCTGTAAGGAAGTATACCTTTAGAGATAAGATATTCTTTTACTGAATTAGCTCTTGCGTAAGATAATTCTTTATTGCTCTTGAATTTTGTTGTTGGTCTGGGGTCCGTATGACCATTTATTTCAAATGTGTTTTCGCGATATTTTTGCACAAAAGATGCCATATTGTCAAGCACAGGGTAATCATTAGGATGTACATAAGCGCGGTCTCTTTCAAAATAAAGTCTCATTATTTTTACTTTTGTTAAGTCACAGTGGGTTAGTGTCGCTTTGCCTTTCTGTACAGTTACATTTTCTATAACCTGTGGGAAATAATTATGCGAGTTGGATTCTACATTTAACGTATAATCGCCTGGCAATAAATTATCCACTGCATACCATCCGCTTGAGTCAGTTGTAACCGATCCACTTTCCGGACCTTTATAAGTTATCGTAGCATTGACAGGTAATTTTGTATCACTCCCCGTTACTTTACCAAATATTCCTTTTACTGCTCTTTCATGAGGAACATCTTTAGGCCCAGTATATTTCAGAGCTATTTCTAATTTTTTCGTATCATACCAACCAAGCGTTAAGGTATCTTCTTTTGGTGTAAAAAAGTCTTTTTCTGCTCTTATTATTATCTGTCCTATTGGCACGTTTTCCATTGTTCTTGTGCCTGTTTTGCCTGATGTAAGCACTGTGTCGGATACAGTTCCACTAATTATAATTATTGATTGTAATGGCTTTTTAGTTTCGGAATCTATAACTTTTACTATAATGTTTCCGGTTCTTGTTTTAGCAGGGCTGCCAAATACATACCCGAGTGTTATTCTGTGTACCATCCCTAAGTCCCAACAATTAGCATAGGCATAGTCAAAACCAATATTTTTATATTTTATTCCAAAACCCATACTTATCTTATCGATTGCCTCAAAGTACTTGCCCCCTTCCGATCCTATTGTCCGATATCCACCTCTTAGCGCTATCATATCGTTTAGCCAATATTCCAAACCTATGCCAACATTCTTTCCCCCGAATTGCGGTATTGCAATTTCAAATAAAGTATTCATTTTATCAATAGGAGATATGTTGGCTCCAATTCTTAAAGTTCTTGGCAAATAATCAGAGGACTTATAATAATACTCAACCGTTGTCCCGAGATTCTGTATACATATTCCTACTCCATTTCTATTATGTTTCCATAGGACACCTAAGTTTGTTGCTACTGCCTTACCAATATCATCATTTAAGTTAACATAGAAACCCAATAAAGTTGCGCCATAGTAAAGATTCTTTTTCCACCTGTTCCCGTAGCCCAGAGAAAAAATAGATTCGTAAGTTTTATAAGTTCCCGGCAACTTTTGATTTTGTCCCGTATACATCTCCATTCCTGAAACATCAGAGTATATAAAACCAGTAGCAACATATCCTTTTGGTGTATTGTATCCTACGCTTCCGTAACTATCTTTCCACCCTTGGAACCATGAGTGATAAGATAAACTTGCTTCGCCTAATTGTAATTGTCCCAACCCTGAAGGATTCCACCATATGGCATTTATATCATCGCTAAGTCCGGACACTGCATTTCCCATAGATGCATTTCTTGCGCCAAACCCAATTTCAATTGTAGAAAATGCTGCCTGCCCCTGACTGGCTTCATCAGAAAAAGCAGAATATGGAGTAATAGCCAATAATACTAGGGCTATACATATAACCCACACCTTGTAATACGTTCTTTGCATATTCTGTTCTTCCTATTATATTCTTATAATATTTCATTCGTCTTGTCAAGTCCATTTATTGTTTTTAAAATTATGGGGGGGGATATTTTACTTTGCCAGTAAACATAGTTTTAATTTCTTGACACCTTCCAAGAAACGAATCATAATGGTCAAGTCGAGAAGAATAATATGATAATTGCTATTTTAACTGATTTTGGGATCGAGGATACATATAGTGCCCTAATGAAAGGGGTAATGTTAAAAACAAATCCGGAACTACGGTTTGTTGATATTACTCATTCTATCCCACAAGGTGATATAAAAAAAGCCGCATTCAGATTATTTACTGCGTATAAATATTTTCCTGTTAATACAATTTTTCTTGTCGTTGTTGACCCAGGGGTCGGAACAAACCGAATGCCTATAATTGTTAAAACAAATGATTATTATTTTGTAGGACCTGATAATGGAGTATTTAGCTGGGTATATACTTGTGAAAGATGTAGAGTCTATAAAATAAAATCTATTTCCAAGGATATAAGCAACACGTTTCACGGCAGGGATGTATTTGCTCCTGTTGCCACAAAACTGAGCAAAGGAATTAAAATTACTCAACTCGGAGAAGAACTTAAGAAATGGACATCCTTTAAAATACCTGCACCCCAAACAAACAAGAATACCATTGAAGGAGAAATTATTGATGTTGATAGTTTTGGTAATCTTATAACAAATGTTGAATCTACTAAATTGTCGGAGAAAGTAAAAGTTATGATAAAGGGACTTACGATAACCGGGCTAAAAAAATCTTACACGGGAGTCTCCCCTATTGCCATAAAAGGTAGTGCGGATTTTCTGGAAATATCTCTCCCAAATGGAAATTGCGCTAAAAAAATCAAAGCTAACATAGGAACAAAAATTTGCATTAATTTGCATTAAGAAATGAAAATAACAAAAATAGAGCAACAAAAACATAAATCAAAGAGATATTCAATATTCATAGACGACGAATTCGTTGCAGGGGTAAATGAACAGGTTGTATTTGAGTTTTATCTTAGAGAAGGGAAAAAAATAACCCCCGAAGAACTGAAAGACATTATTCAAAAAGAAGAAAAACACAAAATAAAAGAAAAAGCGTTACTTCTTTTATCTTATAGGGCAAGGTCAAAAAAGGAATTGATAGAGAAGTTAAAACAAAAAGAATATGAAATAAAATATATTAATGAAGTAATAGTTGAACTTGAAAAATTAGGATTACTGAACGATTTAGAGTATGCAAAATTATGGTTGGAAAGCTATAAAAATGCTTATGGCCGCTTTAGGTTAAAATCCGGACTCAAGGTAAAGGGAATCTCAGAAGAAATAATAAAAAAAGCTTTTGATGAAACAGGCGTTTCTGAACTTGATACTGCAAAACATATTGCAGAAAAATGGAGACGCTCACATAATAAATTGCCGGAAAAAGAAGCAAACCAAAAACTTGTATGGTTTCTGCTAAGACGTGGAATAAGTTATGACACGATTCAAGATATTATAGCCCTTTAAGCGTTACTAAACAATAATACCTATTGATAAAAAAACATTAAAAGATCAGGAGGCACGGTGAAATTTTTCAAATCTATCCGGGATATATTTTTATCAGGGATACTTTTAATAATATTTTTTGAATGGGTATTTATTGATGAATATGGATTAAATGGAATTATAATGGGATTGGTTGCAGGATTAATAATGTCCTTTTTATGGGAAGCATTAGAGTGGGCATTTTTCCAGCATATAAGGGTTCGGAACTTCAAGGCGGAATTTGATATTCTGCCTGTTCAGAACAACAAATACCTTTTACAAATATTTCTTTACACCACAATTACTTTTGGAATAACTATGGGAGTATGGTTCTTAGTAGCATTCCCGGGGGAGATTAAAATTAAAATACATTGCTCAATTGTTGGTGCATTATCCGGTGGAATATTTTCCGGTACCGGTATGACATTACTATCCCATAAGATGGCAGTACAAAATAAACTTAAAAAAATGGGCATTAAAATGTTTGAAGGAGCTATGGGAGTTCAGCATATACGAAATATAGAATTGGATATCCCTTACGATAAGACATTTGAATTATGCCTTGCGTCTCCCGGGTTTATAAAAAAGTATAATGTTGTCAATGCCGAACCGGCAGAAGGCAAAATAAAAATCGAGATAGGGAAATTCAATAAAAATATGATTCTGTTTGATATCCAAAAAACAGATAAAAAACGGACACAGGTGAAAATATTAACAAAACCGGTTGAGAAAAGCATAATAATAGATAGTGGCGTGAACTTAGAAAATATAGAAAAAATTACTCGTTTTTTAAAAAGTCAGGGAACTCCTTAATGCTACGATAAAATTCTACCAACTTATTCTTACTTTATAGTTGACTCTTACTTCAGAATTTGGTTCTGCCGATGGGTAAAACTCAATAGTATTCGCATCTTTTTGTTCCCATTTGTGCGAGTTACTTAAAATTTTCCAGTCCCCGGAAATATGTTCAATAACCTTTATATTAACCGCATATTTCTTGTGATTCCGCAATATGATTACTATTTCCTGTTCAGTGGTTCTGTCGGTTATCCTATTTTCCTTTAACATTTTTCGTTCGCCCACCAAATCAAAAGCATTACCAATCAATAATGAGACTTCTTCGTCTTTGGGAGTATGAGAAACCCAGTCTTCTCCTGCAAACTCCAAACTTTTATCCTTATCTTCTTTGTATATCCTTACCTTGCCTTTTGGTAACGGAATACCCAGACCATCCTGTTCAGAATTTTTGAATTCTAACTTTACTTCTATTGATTTAGAACCATATCTGCCGTTATCGCAAACATAAACGGTTTTAGTTTTAACCGTAGTTTGTGGAACAAATATAATTTGTTTCTCTTCACGGTCTCTTATAGTAGTTTGGTCTTTTAATTCATAGATATGATATTCAAAAAATTCTCTCTCTTCAACCCTTGGGACAGCTGTTTCATATGCAGCAAATTCTGCTTTGCCACCATAATCCCTTGCTCCGGAAGTTGCTCTGTGAACATCACCTGCCACAAGTTTAAGTTTTGCATCTTTATATGTCGCTCCTGATTTATTATCTACAGTAACCCATCCTGAAAAATCCATTTCATCATTTTTTAATATTCCAATATATTCTGAATGCCAGTTTATGTTATTCGTGAGATATGAGACTTCGCATTTCTTTTCTCCCGAAGATTTAGCATTCACTAACCAATTAAGGGTAGGTCTTGTAATTAAACCTTCCGGTAGTTCAGGCAAACCGGTATGCACAACTTCTTCTAACCTAAGAATTTTTATGCCTTTAGAAGATAGTATTGTTATATTTTTTTCATCAGATGCAAGCAATTTACCCTCTTCAAGTTTCCCGTCCTTCAAAACAATAGTAATATCGTGGTCTATATATTTTTCAAGTAACTTTGCAGTGTTTACAAGGTCATACCTGTAATTCTGTTCAAGTATTTCTACGTCAGGCGAATTAAAACCAACAGAAGTAGGGTCTATATAGGAAGCAACTTCTTTGAAATCTATGGTTTGGCGCCCCTGCTTAAAATTAAATTCCCTTGTATCTTTAACAAGAGCAAGATTAGAATTATAAACCGTAACTTTCACGGAAAGAATCAAACAAAATATTATACCCATAATGCACCTCTTTTTATCTTAATTTTGTTATTTTGAATTATTGATGACCATAAAATTAACTATTTATAAAGTCAAGAGAAAATAAACTATAAGAAGAAAATGGGGTTAGAAACATGAGATATTTATTCATTTGTTTTGGCTTATAGAAAAGTTTATCTATCGCACAGGGAAATATCTCATTGGAATTAAAAGGTTTTATTTTTTAACTACTCCGAGAGAATCTGCTTTTATAAGCCACACGTTAGTGTAGTATGGAGAATAAGAAGAGTTGCTTGTTGCTCCTACAATTATATAACCATTATCGAAAGTTTGTCGGACTGAATATCCATAATCATCTTTATTATAAGTTCCGTCAAACGTTTTATCCCATTGTTTATTCCCTGAGATATCTGTTTTTATGAGCCATATATCATACTTGCTTGTGCTGGAAGGTATTTTATGTCCTGCAATTATATACCCTCCATCAGTTGTTTGCGCTACAGATTGCCCACAATCAGCGTAATTACCGCCAAAAGTTTTTGTCCATAGAGTATCACCGATGTTATTTGTTTTTATCAAGTAAACATTTTCTCTGCCCGCACCGTAAGAAGTTGTCCATCCTGTAATAATATATCCGCCATCCGTAGTTTGCGTTACCGAATACCCGGCATCATTGTTAGTGCCTCCGAAATTTTTTATCCATAAAGTGTCGCCTAGACTATCAGTTTTTATTAAATAAACCTGTTCATAATTTCCACCATAAAAACTAATCCAGCCTGCAATAATGTATCCGCCATCATTTGTTTGTACTGCCGAACGTCCCGCATCATTAGCGATTCCACCAAAAGTTTTTGTCCATAAAGTATCGCCGAGGCTATCCGTTTTTATTAAGTAAACATCTATTCCGCCTGCGCCATAAGATTTTGTAGAACCGGTAATTATGTACCCACCATCAGAGGTATTTGCTACCGAATACCCGATATCATCTTTTCCTCCACCATAGGTTTTTGCCCATAAGGAGTCACCAACACTATTAGTTTTTATTAAGTATATATCTCTTTTGCCTGCGCCATAAGATTTTGTAGAACCTGCAATTATATATCCGCCATCAGTATTCTGTGATACAGAATATCCTTCGTCATCGCTACTTCCGCCGAAAGTTTTATACCATAAACAGTTACCATCAGTATTTGTCCTTATCAGATAAACATCCAAACTACCTGCACCATAAGAGTTTGTATAGCCTGTAATTACATACCCGCTGTCCGTGGTTTGTGCTACCGAATATCCGACATCGTCATAGCTTCCCCCAAAAGTTTTAGTCCATTTGGTTTGCCCATACAAATTAACAGAAAACAGAACTGCGAATAATAGATATTTATTCATTTTTGGGTTAATGTTTCATAAGAATAAACTTATTAATTGATTTGTAATTGCCGGCAGACAGGGAATAAAAGTATATACCCGCAGAAACCTTTCGATTTGCATCATCTTTACCATTCCAGTGGATTATATGTTTTCCGATTGGCTGGGTTTCATTAACCAGTGTTTTTATACGAGTGCCTGAGATATCGTAAATTGTTAATTTAACTTCTTGCTCTGATAATGTGTTTGAACCGGGAAGACTATACTCAACAGATAAGTTTGAAGATACGGGGTTAGGATAGGATTTGCAGGAAAAGACAGTAGGAGTATTGGATTCTTCTGCAGCTATTTCGTGTTTGAACCTCACAACATAAACATAGTTATCACTATGACTTGCCTTTCCTACAACGATAAGAGTGCCGTCCTTTGCCTGACAAATCGAATATCCCCTACAATCATAATAATAGGTAAGATACTTAAGCGTACGGTAGCGTCCCGTCCAAAGACTATCGCCATAGCAATTTGTTTTCATAAGATAAAGATAATCATCATAGGAAGAAGCTACGTATGTTCCTCCTGCGATAACAAATCCACCATCCTGAGTCCGGCAAATTGAATAACCAGCAGTGCTCTCTTTAGAATAAGTTTTTGTCCAGACGCTGTCGCCATTGGAATTTATTCTTAAGAGATAAATTCCTCTGCCGGCATTTAAGTCTCCTACAATTATAAAACCGCTATCCCTTTCCGGAGAGAATTGGCAAATTGAATAAGCACCACGAGTACAACTTCCATAGGCTCTAGTCCACATTGTATCCCCTGTACAATCTATCTTTACAACGTAAACGCTACTATTGTTTTTCCCTCCCGCAATTACAAACCCACTATCCTGTGCCTCACACATTGAACACCCGCAAGAATAAGTAGTTCCGCCAAAAGCTTTTGCCCATAAAGAATCTCCGTTGCAGTCCGTTCCTATGATATAAACCCTATTTCCGGGACCAAAAGAGCCTGTATAGCCTGCAATTATAAATCCACCGTTTTTCATCTGGAGTGCTGAATATCCCTCATCACCGTTAGCTCCGCCATAAATTTTTGTCCACATTGTATCACCAATAGTATTTGTTCGTGCAAGATAAACATCGTAATTATTTGAGTATGTAAATCCTGTAATAATAAATCCTCCGTCTTCTGTCTGGGAAGCCGAATAACAATAAGCATAATTACCAACAGTGTAACTTCTTGTCCATATTGTATCGCCATTAGGTTTTATTTTCATAACACCCGGTTCTGCGACTATAAAATTTCCGTCATTTGTCTGACAAATTGAATAGGCATCTATATAGGGATAAGGTTTGCCATAAGTTCTTGTCCACATAGTATCCGGTGCCCCAGCGAAAATATTTTTAGTTCCTAAAATAACACAGACAAGAAGAAGTTTTTTCATTTTATTATTAGCTTGCCTATTAATTAAGTATAAGAATTTTATTTACTTTCCTGATATTTGCCTGCAAGACACAGAAGTAGACACCGGGATTTACTAGTCTATTTTCTTCATTGTGTCCGTTCCAGGTTGTTACACCATTACCGGAAAAGAGTTGTTTATCAACAAGTTTTCTCACCTGTTGTCCGAGGATATTATAGATAGTTATAGAAACAGGGCTTTTTTCACTTATATCCGGAATAGTATATTTAATAGTGAAATTAGAACCGGATTTTATGATGGAAGGAGTTATATTAAATTCCGTTAGTTCTGTTTTTTCAGTCTCAATTCCCAGCACAGGATTTACCAATACAATAGAATGTCCGTATCCACCTGCAATTGCAATAGCCCCATCCATATTCTGTGTCTGAACGGGAGTAATATGGTTTATAGTAGAATTATCTCCCAGTTGTCCCATATCATTTCGTCCCCAAGCCCAGACTGTATTATCGGATTCAACTGCAAGGGAATGCCCGTATCCACCAGCAATTGCAATAACGCCAATAACGTTCTGAACCTGAATTGGAGTATCGCTTTGCGTAGTAGAATTATCGCCAAGCTGTCCGAAAGTATTGTCACCCCATGCCCATACCGTACCATCAGATTTCAAAGCAAGAGAATGGTAATATCCACCTGCAACTGTAAGAATGCCACTAAGGTTTTTGACCTGAACCGGAGTATCACTTTGAATAGTAGAATTATCGCCAAGCTGCCCGAAATCATTGTCACCCCATGCCCATACTGTACTGTCAGATTTCAAAGCAAGGGAATGTTTCCCCCCTGCAGCAACCAAAATAACACTGTCTATATTTTCAACCGGAACCGGAATATTTGTCTGACAAATGGAAGTGTCGCCGAGTTGTCCCATATCATTCAATCCCCATCCCCATACCGTGCCATCGGATTTAGATGCGAGAGAATGAGACCATCCGCCTGCAATTGTGATAATACCTGTGAGATTTTTAACTTGAACAGGTGCATTTCGTTGGATATTAGAACTATCGCCAAGCTGTCCTATATCATTTCGTCCCCAAGTCCAGACTGTGCCGTTGGATTTCAAAGCAATTGAATGTTTTGAGCCTGCAGCAATAGCAATAATACCCGTAAGATTGATAGTCTGAACGGGAGCGTTTCGGTCTATTATAGAATTATCACCAAGTTCTCCCCTGATATTGTCTCCCCAGGCCCAGACCGTGCCGCCAGATTTTAATGCAAGCGAGTGCCATGCGCCGGCAGATACTGCAATAAGATCAGTAATATTACTAGTTTTAACAGGGATAATCTGTATTTGGGAATAACTATTCCCAAGCTGTCCATCGCCACCATATCCCCAAGCCCAAACAGTATTAATATTGGCATTTATAAGTAAATTTATTAATGTAAACGCAATCATAATATATATATATTAATGAATATAAAAAAGAAGTTTGTCAAAGGAAATTTAAAAATAAACGAAGAAGACGAAGAGACTAAGGGTATTTTATTCTTGACACTTGTAAATAAAAGGTATAGGATTAGCAAACCTACCTGACGACAGACAGGGGCATAAAAAGGATATGAAAATAAAGTATTTGGCTCATGCAAGTTTTCTTTTTGAGACGGAAAAAGGAATAAAAATAATTACTGACCCCTATAAGTCCGATGGCCTGGGGGGAAAGATAAAATACAATCCTATAACGGAAAAAACGGATATTGTTATCATATCCCACGAACATATGGACCATAATTATACGGATGATATTCCGGGAAATCCAACCATTATAAATGGGATAGGAGTTTCTGCAACAAACGGAATAACCTTTAACGGTATCTCGTCTTATCATGATAATTTTTCAGGTTCACAAAGAGGGAAAAATACCATTTTTATATTCAAAGCAGATGGAATAACTTTCTGTCATATGGGAGATTTGGGACATTTAATTACGCCTGAACTTAAAAATAATATTGGGAAAATAGACGTATTGTTTATTCCTATAGGAGGAACTTATACGATAACTTCAGAAGAAGCACAAAAAGTTGTAGACACTCTGAGACCAATGATTGTAGTGCCTATGCATTACAAAACGTCCGGGACAACACTTCCGATTTCAAATCTGGAAGATTTTATAAAAAGTAAAACAAATATAAAACAGGCAGGGACAGTTGCAGAAATAAAACTGCCCGCAAAACAAGAAATATGGGTTTTTCAACCCGCCTGCCTTCCTTTATAGGTAGGGGATTGAACCCCCGCAAAAACGGAATAACAAACCCTAAATGGATTAAGGGTTTGTAAAGGAGAAAAATGAAAAAACTTGGGACACTTCTCGCGATGGTATTTGGAACTACAAATATGTTTGCAATGGCAGCGCCGGCAACCGGAACGCCACAAAAAGGAAGTTCTTTAATGACTATGGTTCCACTTATTCTTATAATGGTTATATTTTATTTTCTTATACTATTCCCACAGAGACAGCAACAAAAAAAATTGATGGATATGATTAAGAATGTAAAAAATGGAGATAAAATAATAACGTCCGGAGGGATTCACGGAACGGTAATTAAAATAGATAAGACTACTATTACTATACAAATATCCGCTTCGCCAAAAGCAGAGATGACTATTGAAAAATCTGTAATTGGCAAAGTAATTCCATAACATACTCCGATTGGAATATAGAATATATCTGTAAGAAATTTCCTTAGAAATTAAAATTAAAGTGGTAAAAAAAGATATCGTAATAAAAAATAAGTTAGGAATTCATGCAAGACCGGCAACGATGATTGTCAAGGCAGCAAGTAAATACAAATCAAACATAACTTTTGAAAAAGACGGGGAATCCGTAAACGCAAAATCCATTATGGAATTATTGTTGCTTGAAGCATATAATGGCACAAAAATTAAAATAACGGCCGACGGTGTAGACGAAGAAAAAGCTATGACTACTATTGTGGATATCATAGAAAGAGGTTTTGATGAGGAATAAAATAATCAGGGGAATACCTGCTTCGCCAGGGATAATTATAACAAAAGCAGTCCTTTACGAAGAAGAAAAATTCTTTGTTCCCATTAGAGAGAGCAAAGGGAAAGCTTACGAGATAAGTAAATTTGAGTTGGCAATACAAAAAACAAAAGAAGAAATACTGGTTATTCAGCAAGATTTTCTGAAAAAAACCGACGCTTCCCGGGCAAGAATACTGGAAGCCCAATTTCTTGTTCTTGAAGACAAAACATTAATAGATGGAACTATTGACCTCATAAAAAAAGGCGATACGGCAGAAGCGGCGCTAGAACAGACAACGAGTAAAATATTATACAGGTTAAATAAAATAGAAGACGAGTATCTTAAAGCAAGAATAAGCGACATAAAAGACGTAACCACAAGGTTAATGAGAAATTTAACCTATAAGCCAAAGAAAAGCAATATTATGCAGACGAAACACTCAATTATTGCAGAAGAACTAACGCCATCTGAAATAGCTTCTTTGTCTGATAACGTAATCGCAATTGCAACCGACCTTGGCGGCGAAAATTCTCATACGGCTATAATGGCAAGAGCAATAGGAATGCCTGCAGTAATGGGACTTAAAGAAGCCACTAAATTGATAAATATGAATGACACCGTAATTATCGACGGTAATCAGGGAGTATTAATAATCGACCCCGATGAGGCTACGTTAAGAACTTACGATAAAAAAATAAAAAGGTTTCAACAATACGGCAAAGAACTTAAAAACCTGATTTCTTTGCCTGCAGAGACATTAGACGGGAATTCAATAGATATCTCCTGTAATATAGATGTGATAGAAGAAGTCGACATGGCAATACAAAACAATTCGGCCGGGGTAGGTTTATTAAGAACGGAGTTCCTATATTTAACAAGTAAACAACTACCCAACGAAAATGAGCAATATAAAATATATAATTACATTGCAGAAAAAATGTATCCAAACTCTGTAGTGATAAGAACCTTAGATATTGGCGGCGATAAACTTACCGCTGACCTTAAATTTACAGAATCAAATCCTTTTCTCGGTTGCAGAGGGATAAGGTATTCTCTTGCAAATAAAAAATTATTTATTGCACAAATTAAAGCTATCTTAAGGGCAAGCAAAAAAGGCAACGTCAGAATATTATTACCAATGGTAAGCGAAGTAAAAGAGTTGATACTTGCTAAATTCTATATAGAGATAGCAAAAACTGAACTTAAAAACGAGAAAATAGCTTACGACTCAAATATTGGCGTTGGCGTAATGATAGAAGTTCCGGCGGCGGCCATAATCGCAAGACCTCTTGCCCAGGAAGCAGATTTTCTTTCCATAGGCTCAAACGATCTGTTCCAGTATACTCTTGCCTGTGACAGAACAAACCCAAAGGTAAATTGTTCCTATAATCCTTTACAACCAGCCGTGTTTCAACTAATAAAATCAACCATTGAGCAAGCACACAAAGCAAGGAAATGGGTTAGTTGCTGCGGCGAACTTGCGGCAGAACCGATTGCCATTCCAATCCTAATCGGAATGGGAATAGATGTTCTTTCCGTTGCCCCGATAAGACTTCTTGAAGTGAAGAAAATCGTCAGGAGTTTGTCTATGAAAGAAGCAAGAGAAATTGCTACTAAAGCGTTGGAAATAGAAACCATAACCGAAATGGAAACTTTTATAAATGAAGTAATAATAAAAATCCCGGCGATAAGAGAAATACTAAAAGAACGAGGAGGTACAGTATGAAAGAAGTTTTGATTGATTTCCCGACTCAATTTGAAGATGCAATAAAAGCGACACAAAACGTAAAAGTTCCCGAAGTAAAAAATCCTGCAAATATTGTGGTTTGTGGAATGGGCGGTTCTGCAATTTCAGGTGATTTGCTTGCAAAATACCTGGCAGATAAAGTTCAAATACCTGTTATCGTAAATAGAGATTATACTGCACCAACATTTATTAATGAAAATAGTATCGTTTTTGTTTCAAGTTATTCGGGTAACACGGAAGAGACATTAAGCGCTTATAATGAAGTATGCAAGAAAACCAAAAATATTATATGCATAACATCGGGCGGTGAAGTTGAAAGGCTAAATCCTCCCTATATAGTAAAAGTCCCGGCGGGATATCAACCGAGATGCGCATCGGGATGGATGTTTACGCCTATGCTCGTTGTGTTAGAAAAAATGGGAATAATAAAAGATATAACTTCGGAATTAAAAGAAACGATAACTACTCTTAAAAATCTGGCACAAGAATTCTCTAAAGAAAATTCCTTGCCTTTTTCGATAGCACAGAAACTGTTAAATAGATTCCCAATAATTTATAGCGATTCCCAGTTTGAACCTGTAGCAAAAAGATGGGCTACACAGTTAAATGAAAATGCTAAAGTGCTTGCTCATTTTAACGTTTTCCCCGAACTTAATCATAATGAAATAGTAGGTTTCGAAAACCCCAAGATTGATTCTATGCTTTTGATTTTAACAGACAAAAGTTATAACAAAAGAGTTTTCAAAAGGATAGAAATTACAAGTCGCATACTTGCTCCGTATGTTGGAATCCAGGAGATAGCGTCAAAAGGCGATTCCCTGTTAGCAAGAATGTTTTATCTTGTTTATTTAGGAGATTGGGCTTCTTACTGGTTGGCAATTTTAAGAGGAATAGACCCGACTCCCGTTGAGAGAATACAGGGATTAAAAAAAGAGTTAGAAAAGTAAGTTCGGAATTATTAAGAGGTAATATAAAATGAAAGTAATTATTCCTGTTGCAGGTTCCGGCACAAGACTCAGGCCGCATACATATCTTTTACCTAAACCTTTATTAATGGTTGCAGGAAAACCGATTATCGGACATATTCTGGATAAGTTAAAAAAAGATTTGCATCCGTTCCCGGATGAAGTTGTATTTATCGTAAGTTATATGGCAGATAAAATAGAAAAATATATAAAGGAAAATTACTCTTTCAAATCCACGTATATAGAACAAAAAGACCCTCTTGGACTCGGGCATGCAATCTGGCTTACGAAAGATGTAGTAAAAGATGCCCCATCTGTAATTATTTATGGGGACACGGTTTTTGAGGCAGACCTTGCCGGCGCAGTGAATACAAAAACAGATGCCTGTCTTGGAGTTAAGAGCGTAGAAGACCCGAGGAGATTCGGAGTCGTGGAATTGGATAAAACCGGAATTGCAAAAAGACTCGTTGAAAAACCGGATACCCCGATTTCTAACTTAGCAATAGTTGGTGTAAATTTTATCAAAGATACAAAACTTATGCTTGAGTGTATAGAAGAAAATATAAAAAAAGGCAAAACCACAAAAGGAGAATTCCAGTTCACGGATGCAATGCAGTTGATGATTGATAAAGGGAAGAAATTTAATACTTTCATAATAGACGAATGGCTTGATTGCGGGACAGTAGAATCAATGTTGGATACAAATCAGAAACTACTGAATAAACTTCAGTATACGGTTCCACCCTGTGGCAGTTCTAAAATTAAACCGCCAGTATTTATCCATCCAACGGCCAAGATTGAAAATTCAAATATAGATTCTTTTGTAAGTATTGATAAAAATGTAGTTATAAAAAATTCTACGATTTCAAACTCTATAATATATGAAGATGTGGTTATAGAAAATAGAACCATCTCAAATGCTATTATTTCGACGAAGGGTGAATCAAATTTAGCTGTATAGGAACAGTAGGTCAGACCTGCCTACCGTCAGGCAGGCATTCTTGTCTGACAGAAACTTAAGGAGATAAAAAATGAAGAGAAAAGACAATAGAAAGATTGATGAAATCAGACCAATAAAAATAGAAAAAGATTATCTTAAGGATGCCGAAGGGTCCTGTCTTATTCAAGTCGGTAACACCGTAGTTGTTTGTTCCGCTACGGTAGAGAACAGAGTTCCCGTTTTTTTAAGGGAAAGCAATTCGGGGTGGATTACCGCCGAATATGGTATGTTACCAAGAAGTTGCAAAGAACGCGTTTCCCGTGAAAGGAATCACGGAAGAACTCACGAAATTCAGAGACTTATAGGCAGAGCACTTCGTAGCGTTACTAATTTACCGAGACTTAAAGATTTTACCATAACTGTTGATTGCGATGTGTTACAAGCGGACGGGGGGACAAGAACCGCAGCAATTACCGGAAGTTGGGTAGCTCTTTTTGATGCCGTCCAGCATATGATATCAAAAGGATGGATTACGAATTCTCCTTTAAAAGAAGCCCTGGCCGCAATATCTGTCGGTATAGTAGACGATGTCCCTATTCTTGATTTGGCTTATGATGAAGATTCTTCCGCAAAAGTAGATATGAACGTCGTAATGACGGAAAGCATGAAGTTTGTTGAAATTCAAGGAACGGGAGAAAAAAATTCTTTTACGAAAACAGAGTTTGACCAAATGCTTCAACTTGCCGAACAGGGAATAAAACAATTAATAGAAATTCAACGGAAAGTATTATTCGTTGACCCTTATTTCAAAAAATAGTTTATGTCGAATCATAAGTAGGTCAGACACTATAGTCCCGCTTGCGGGGTTCTTGTCTGACCTGTCTGACAAAATAAATGACCGATTTCCCTATAATAGTAAGGCCAAAAGAGAAAATAAGACTGGATAAATATTTATATAAATCAGGGCTTGGCATATCAAGGTCACAAATTCAGAAACTAATAGAAAATGGCAACGTTCTTGTAAACGATAATCCTACAAAATCGCATACGATTTTAAAATACGGGGACAAAGTTTTCGTAGATTACCAGAAACCTCAACCTTTTCAGGCAAAAGCGGAATCGATTCTTCTTGACATAATTTTTGAGGATGAGGACGTTATCGTAATAAATAAACCGCCGGGTATGGTAACTCATCCTGCGCCCGGACATTTGGGGGGTACTCTTGTAAACGCATTACTCGGTCATTGTGAGTTGTGTAAGGACACAGACAGAACGCGTCCCGGAGTAATCCATCGTATTGATAAGGACACTTCAGGACTACTTATTTTTGCCAAAACAAATACTGCATTATTAGGTCTTTCTAAACAAATAGAAGCCCGGAGCGTAAAACGCAAATATATTGCGTTTGTATGGGGCAAACTGCCGTCTGCGGAAGGCACAGTAAATGCGCCAATTGGCAGGAACACCATAGAACGTAAGATAATGGCCGTGACCCCTTTGAATTCAAGAAAAGCAATTACACATTATAAAGTAATAAACAAATTTAAGTATATAACGGAAATTAAAGCAAGTTTAGACACGGGTAGAACCCATCAAATAAGAGTGCATTTTAATCATATCGGGAACCCGGTTGTTGGCGACCCGACTTATGGTGGGCGGAAACAATTGCCCGGAGTTCCTGTTGAGGAATTCAATAATATTATGGGGATAATTTCAAGACAGGCATTACACGCAGCGTTCATTGAATTTATACATCCTATTTCTAAGGAGGCCGTTTCTTTTTCTGCACCTTTACCTGATGATATGCAACAATTATCACAGTATCTTTCGACTTCACTCAAGACAAGCCTTTCGGGTTCGCTCAAGACAACTTCGCTTTAAGAAATTTTTTCTATTAAACAGTAGGTCAGACATTTGGAACATCTGGAATATCCCGCTCAGGCGGCGACCGCCAGGCGGTGACTTGTCTGACCAAAAATAAAAAGCAAAATGAAATTCAGGAATGAAGTTAGCCGTACAATAATAACACAAATATTCATTCTGTTGTTTGGCATCGGGACGAGTATCGTATTAAATCGGTTACTCGGTCCGACTCTTAAAGGCGAACTTGTTGCCTTGCTTGTTATCCCTCAACTCATTGTCGCATTTACAAATTTAGGATTAGGAACTTCTTTATCTTACCATCTTGGAAAAGGTAAATATCCCGAAGCGGATATTATAAAAACTAACTTTGTTTGTTCATTAGTATTGGGAATTATAGGAGTCGGCATCGGTTGGTTTGTGTTAAGAAATTCATATCCCGAGCTGAATATCTTGTTTCGTTATTTTATTTTGGGAATGATAATTTTTGGATTATGGTTCGATTATTTACCTGATATATTTTTAGGTAACGGTAAAATGGGAGTATATAATTATTGGCATTTGTTGAAAGCAATAACCGAATTTTTACTTATAGTAGTTTTTGTTTTAGCGATTACAAACAAATTACAGGGCGCAATTACGGGTATCTTTATCCAAAACTTATCTCTGTGGATATTAAGTATAATTCTTTTTATGAAACTTGCGCTAAAAGGAAAAATAAATTTTTCATACCTGAAAGAAGGATTAAACTTTGGATATAAAATATTTTTTACCAATGTTCTTATATTCTTAAGTTATAGATTGGACATTTTATTATTAAAATGGTTATCCAATACAACACAAATAGGATATTATTCCACGGCAGTATCGCTTGCAGAAAAACTCTGGATTATTCCGGGTGCCATTTCGCTTGTTTTGTATTCAAAAATAGTTTCTTCGAAAAATGCCGAAAATTACGACAGCAATAAAGTATTGCGGGTAACAAGAATTTCGTTCTGGGTAATTACCGGAATTGCCATTGTTTCCATATTCCTTATAAAACCCGTGATAGAAATACTTTATTCTGCCAGATTCTTACCTTCCGTTACTCCATATATTATTTTGCTTCCCGGGACTATTGCATTAGTAGTGGTTAAATTATTAATGGCTGAAATAGTTGGCAAATGGGGAAAACCGGAACTATCAATAATCGGAATGTTGATTGTAGTATTTACAAATATAGGGTTAAACTTAATATTAATTCCTAAACTTAATATCGCCGGTGCCGCCATTGCATCAACCGTAGCTTATACTGTCCAATTTGTTTATTTTATCACCGTATACAATAAGGTGACTCATATCCCGGTAAAAGAAATCTTTGCTTTGAGAAAAAAAGACTTTACAATGTCCAATTAAGTATATAAATAATCTTTAAATTATAAAGAGTGACGTGACTATAAATTAAGGGGTTCTAATACTAAATTGCTATCAAACATATTGTATAATAATTAGGTGGTAGGATGGACACTTGTCCGCCAGTCTGTTTGGAGGATTCTTGTCTGTCCTATTCATTTATAACTATATCTTTAACAGAAAACTAGCATAACATATAAAATATAATGAAAGGCGTTTTTCATATTCATACAAGTTATTCTTTTGATACTCTTATGACGCCTGCCCGAATAGTTAATCGAGCAAAATCCTTGGGGTTTGACTTTGCCGCCATTACCGACCATGACACTGTAAAAGGCTCATTAGAGGCAAGCGCTCTCGGTATTCTGCCAATAATAATAGGAGCAGAGTATTTCACAGAGAAAGGAGACATCATAGGTTTATTTTTAACAAAAGAAATAACTTCAAGAAAAAGCAATGAAGTTATCGCAGAAATAAGAAATCAGGGGGGGGTTGTAGTTTTACCGCATCCTTGCAGGGAACATAAACTTGATGCCGAATTGCTTTCCGCTGTTGACATAATAGAAGTTTTTAATTCCAAATGCAGCGTCAGAGAAAACGCGGAAGCATTGGAACTTGCAAAAAAATACAAAAAAGTAGAAATCGCAGGTTCCGATGCGCATTTTTTAGGAAATATTGGGTTGACGGAAGTAACTCTGGATTTTTCGGGAGATATGAAATCGGATATCAGGAACGGGAAATTCAAGATAACAAAAACCGCCTACAGCAAATCATATTGTAGGATAGGGACAGGACTGATTAATTTTTACAAAACGACTCTTCTGAAAAAGAATATTTATTAACTTCTTACAATATAACAATTTTTTTATCGTTATAGAAAATTCTCATTGACAGAATATAGAAAAAGGAATATATACATACTATATAAATTTCATAGTTTTATGCGATTAAAACACAGTGTTATTTTTGTAGGATTATTTGCTTCTACTTTGCTATTTGGCCGTTGGAGCGCGGTAGAAAAGGTAGATACCCAGGATATATCAGATTACCAGGGCGGTCTATCCAAAGGTCGCTCTCTTGCGGTAGATATATTAGGGAATAAACATATAGTACATCTCGAGAGAGAAGGTTCCCTTGTTACAGATCCCAGAAATTGGCACTATAAAAGGAAACCGAATGGAGTTATGTGGGATAACTGGCAAGACACACCATTTTACAACAGAGCCGTAAACCAGAATGATTTGCCGCCATATTTGCATGCAGCTGTGATAACGGACAAGTTCAGTAAAACACATATCGCATGGTCATATAGTGATGCAGGCCCCAACAACTTAGGTCGAGTTTGGTATAATACAAGAACTTCGGCAGGCGTATGGGGAACGGCAAGAGACATAACCGGACTTATAAATGGCGCTTCAAATATAGCGATAGGGGCAGATGCAACCGGGGGAAGAATAATAATAGTATATAATTGTAAGGAATCAGGGAGTTTTTATCTTAAGGGATATGCTTCGGTTAATGGAGGCGCAAACTGGACATCATTAGGAACGATAGATTTATTATCAACAAGTGATTTCCCAACCGTTGCAGTAGATGAGGCAGGGTATTTTTATATTTCTTATGTAGACGCATCCAATAATAAGCTTTATTGCAGATTACTAAACCCCTCGCTTGGACTTGTATGGAAGTATGAATTAGGAGGAAGAATCGTTCAGTCTTGGGAAGACCCTGTGGATGGAAATATTCATTTTGCAAGAATAGATAATAGTGGAAATGTAATTTATTCATACCGTGTAAATGGGGATACAGATAGTCTAAATTGGTACGGGACAACAACACTTCTAACCGGGTCAACATCCCAGCAAGTCTCTATTTCTTGTTATGATTCGGTAGTAGGTATGGTATCCGGATATGCCTTAGATAAAGACACACTGTATTTTGAACAGAAAAATTATACGGGAGTTTGGGATACAACAGGGTTGCCATACTGGAATACATATACATACGCAGGAAGAACCGTGGCTATTGATGATAGTGGCTACGCGCATATAGACGGAAATGTACGGGTTCGTGGAACAAGCGCTCTTATAGCTGATTCCATATTCTATTTCACAAATAAAGTAACCGCGTGTATAGATATAAGACCTGATAGGGATGGATATTGGACATATCCCGGAGTTCCGATTGAATATCCACACCAAATAATAAATTGTGGAAATATAGTGGATAGTTTTGGATTGTATATCACAACGCCGCCGACAACCGGGGCAATAGATTCGGCAGGATTAGTATATAACGGAGTAACAACATACTATCCCGACACTTTATGGATAAACGGTATCTGGCCTACGGTAGGAGATACGGATATTGTATCTTTGAGAATAGTTCCCTCTCCAAGTTGTCCGATATGTTATTTAGATTCAACGCAATTCGTCGGTTTTTCAAAAGATAATCCCGCAGTCAGGGATAGCGCAATAGATACAACACGTATTCGCATAGATGTGGAATTGACAAAAATAGCAATAAGTCCGTCCATAGGCACACCGGTTAGTCCCGGAGATACGATTACATACCGTATTGTTCTTGCAGACACATGGGGCTCAACAATAGATTCCGTAACAGTATATGATACTACAAGTAGAGCTTTTAGTGCTGTCTGGGTTGATTATCGAACACGCCCGGCCAACAACGTAGATTCCTTTATCACGGGTCCACCGAAAACATTAGTATGGACAATCCGAAATTTACCCGGGCACTCTGCAGATACATTACGCTTAAAAGGAATAGTAAAACAATACGGGTGTCCTGATACGGTACCTACTACTATAACCAATTTTGCTTATACCCCCGGAACAGAATGTATTTTCGGGGATACATCCGGAATAGTTTCCCACGATATGACACCTGTCAATACTACTCTAAGTTTGGAAAAAACTGCTAATCACGTGCAATTTGATACCCTTGCGCCGAGAGATACGATAACCTATTATCTTAAACTTAAAAATACAGGCAAATTTTATACTAAGAATGCTGAAATTATTGATACTCTAGATGACGATGTTGCATCAGTTATAGATATTTCTCCTGCGGACAGTAATAGCCCGGCAAGTCGCATAAGATGGAAACAGGATTGTTTGCCGGCAGGGGATTCTATGTGTTGCACGCTAACGGTAGTTATCGGAAGAAACTTCAAAATGCATATCCAAAGATTGGACACTTTGTATAATTATGCAAAGGCAATTGGAGAAGAAGTAAGCGGATATGTGTATTCTGATACGACAATCCATTATATATTTAGGACGCTTGAAGTTTTTGCAAATAAGTATGCGAATCCTGTAACAAGAAGCACTGTATTGCCGGGAGATTCTATACGATACCGTCTTGTCTTCAGAAATGATGGCACTGCAAACAGTATAATGCGGAATATTGGAATAGTAGATACTCTGGATTCAGTAAGGATAGTATCTGTAAGTGGTGATACCCCCACATCATTGACACTATATCCGGTATTAAGCTGGCTGAAGGATTCATTGGCTCCGGGAGATTCTTTCGTAGCTACCTATTGGGCAAAAATTAATAACGCAGCAATATTGGGAGATTCTGTACGAAATTGGTTCAGAGTTGTATATCCCCCGGAAATAAATTATACTTCTTCGGAGGATACAACGGTTCATTACATAGGAGCAGAAGATATTATCAAAACGGCAGTCCCTGTTTCAGGAAGCTGGGTAAACGTAAAAGATACAATAGCATATACAATAACATATTTCAACAGAACGCCAAATACAATAAATAACGTAATAATCAAAGATACTATAGATTTTGCACATTTAGATACAATCTCAATAAGCGGACCTACACATACAATAGACAGCATAAGCGTGGGTAAGAGAGTGATAAACTGGACTATTGGGAATATTGCGGCAAAAGATTCATTTGCAGTATGGTGCAGTACAAAAGTCAGGACAGGTTTAGCAGGAGACAGCATTCCGAATATTGCTACATTTGATGGATTGGATTCAACTCCCGACACAGGGAAAACAACACATTATATAATGGCAGTTCCAAGACTAACCAAAACAAGCACCCCGGCAAATGGAAGTATGGTTAACCCGGGACAAACAATAAGTTATACACTTATGGCGCGTAATTACAGCATAACAACACCGGCACAAAATCTTGTTATAAAAGATACCGTCACAAACGTAACAAATGCCCAGATAACTTATTATGATACTTTAAAAGATAGCGCAAAATGGACAAATGTAAGCGGAAATACATGGGTATTAACATGGTGGGTAGATAGCATAGGCGCAAATTCAATTGATTCGTGTAGATATAATGTAATTGCTAGTAGCGCAGTTGGAGATAGTACGGCTGGAGATACTGTATTTAATTGGGCAAGTTTGCGGGATAGTGTTTCCAATAAGACAGTTCACCCGATAAGAATATGGAAATTGCGTATGGATAAAAATGCATACTCTCCTCATCCGGATAGTTCGGTAGTTATCCCGGGAGACATAATTCATTACTATATCACAATTGCAAATAATGGTGGAGCTACGGCACACGGGGTAGTTGTTCGCGATACAATAGATACAACATTTATATCTACTGTGACAAACATAAATGCCGGGGGGGTACATTCTCCTAATTCAATAATAACATGGACGCTTGGCAACTTAACGCCCGGATATTCTATAACTCTTACGTATGACGGAAGAGTTTCGGATACAGTTAAACAGGGAACAATAATAAATAGATGTATGGAAACAACGACAGATGCTCCGGGAGATATGATTAAGGACAGCACATTCCATTTTATAGTTCCTAAAAAGTTCTCTAAATGGGCAATTCCTGTTTCCGGGAGTTATGTGAAACCCGGAGATGTAATACAGTTCCGCCTTTCGTGCACTGCCGGAGCTTTAGATACTGAAATTATTATAGTTGATACTCTATCGCCCTTGCTTGCATTCCCTCCGTTTAATTTTATAGGAGATAGTTTTAAGCTTGATTCTATTTTAGCGCCTGCAAAGAGATTTTTCATAACATGGCGACTTAAAATGCCTGCAGGGACAACAGACACGGTCGGATTTAGTGCAACAGTACAGGACAGTAATAACTTTGAGGGAAATACGGTGTTTAATTATGGAACATTCTATTCTCCAAATGGTACGCTTAAGAGCGATACCACTATTCATATAATAGGATTACCCCATATAAACATACTAAAGACAGCCGTACCTGCAAGCGGAGCATTCGTAACCGCAGGAGACAGTATCGTATATACTTTAAGGTGCTCTAATACGGGAACGGTCACCGGTAAAAACATTACGGTTAAAGATACATTATCAGACTACTTCAACCCCGCTGGCGTTGTAATATGGGGAATAGATTCTCTGACACCCGGTAAAGATACTGTTTATACATTTACAAAGTTCCTACGAACCCCTCTGGATGATACGGCTTATGGAGATACTATATGGAACAAGTCCTGGCTTACAAGTACTGACGAGGACGTACCCAATAAATCAGATACGACTTATCATATCTTGGCAAGACCAACAATTAATATCTATAAGAAAAAATCTTTTAGATACCCGAGTGGTTCATTGCTGCCGGAATCTTCCATTGTTGCCCCCGGTGATATATTTGAATATGAAATAACTTTTAAATCTTTTGGCCCTGTAAAAGCAAAAAATGTTTGGGTAATAGATACCATAAAAAGCGGGCGCGGTTGTGTAATTATAGATACAACCGTTATAAATCCTGATTCTGCCGCTGTGTCGTATTGGAAAAATTCTTCCCTGGCGCAAAATGTTATACAATGGAAAATAACAGAAATAGACAGTGGGGAGATAGACACTGCAAGATTTAGAGTCAGAGTGAATAGTCTTATAACAAAACAGGAAATTACGGACACCATAGACACCTTGAAAAATACATACTGGATAACTGGAGATAATATAATAACGGATACTTCGGATACTCACATTCTTTACATTGCAGGAAAATTAGATTTTGAAATAAATAAATGGGCTGTGCCTCCAACCGGTTCAGAAGTTTCTCCGGGTGACACTATAAACTATTTTATTTCTTATCGCAATACCGGAAATACAAGAGGAGAAAATGTTCAGTTAACGGATACTTTATGGGGTGCCGGGTACAGAGTGACATACATATCCGATTTCGGAGTATCTTCAAACAATAAAGTTATATGGACATTAGGAAATGTTGCTCCTAATTATGGAGATACTGTAGCATTCCGAACAATTGTCGGGAATCTTAAACACCAAGCAGATACGTTATACGATTCAGCTTATATTTACGGAAGGCTTGGAAATATAAGTAACATATGGACGAGCGCCAAAGTGGAACATTATATATTAAACACAGATATGAGAGTAGAAAAAACTTCTAATAAACCAGACACAGTTATACCGGGAGATACGATTACTTACACAATCAAAGTCACAAATTTAGGACAGGCAACATTAAGACAGGTTATACTTAGAGACACTATATGGGGTGATTATAGACAACCCTTGATTAATCATATGCCGGAATGGATATTCCCCAGCATACTACCTTTGAGGGATACAACGGTTTCTTACCAGGCAGTAGTAAAAACTCTTGCAGATTACGGACTCGGAAAAAACATGGTAGATACAACATTAGGAACTATAAATAACAGATGTATCGTATTTGCAAGCAATTCTGACGATACTGTTAGGGATTCAACAAGACATGTTGTAGTTATGAAATACGGTGTAGAAATTGCTCCTGATAATGTAGCCCTTGATAGTGTTTTTGTAAACGAAAGCAGAGTATGTATATTAACTGTTAAAAACACAGGGAGTTTTAAGGATAGCATTAAAGTGGATGGATACAATACAACTTCCGGGTGGAGAGTTGCATTCCAGGGAACGACCGATAGTTCTTATATATTCCCGGATGTGCCGCCGGATTCTACAAGGTTGCTTACTGCAAGAATATATGCGCCTCCGTTACCACTAACCTGTGACACAACAATAGTGATAGCAAATTCAATAAAAGTAAAAAGGATAAATAAACAAGTTGCCGATACTTCCATAATATTCAGGTGCTCAAGGGAACGGGTAATAAGCATACTTGTTGACCCTGACGACACAGGAAAAACTTTCGGGACACCAATAAATTACACGCTTCAGGTAATTAATAATGGGAATGATTATGACACGGTAGATATTACAGTTGACAAAGTTAATAATGGATGGACCTATGCGCTTACACGTACTAACGGGGCACCACTAACGGACAGTGATGGGGATAATTTGGTTGATGTAGGTGTAGTACCTCCTTACGGAGCATCTATTCCACTCAGATTAACCGTAACTCCACCACCAAGTGTAATGATGGGAGCAACTACAACACTTGCCGATACAATACTTGTATGGGGGACATCAAGTATAAATACTTCTGTAAAAGATAGTGCAAGAGTAATCACGCTAATTACTCCACCGGAACTTTCGGATAGTTCTATACATAATTACCCGAATCCATTTAGAAGAGATGAAGGCACTAACTTTGTATTCGTTCTTCCAAGAGATACGTATTGCACGCTTATTGTTTTGAACCGTAAAGGTGAATTAATAAAATCCTTATTTGAAAATCAATTGTTTACTATCGGCAAACATGAAGTTCTCTGGGATGGAACAAACCAAACTGGCAGGACCGTGGCAGCAGGAACTTATATTTATATGTTTAAACTAGAGGGCCGAAACATAACAAAGAAATTAACCCTGTTGCCGGAAAGACGTTAATTACTCCTCCTTTCATTTTTATTTAATATGACAAGAGAAACAGCGTTTATACTTCTTAACGAAAAAATACAAACTCAAAATCTTATAAAACATTGCCTTGCGGTTGAAGCAGGAATGAAAGAAGTTGCTACATATTTTGGAGAAGATGAAGAGTTCTGGGGACTTACCGGGCTTCTACACGATCTTGATTATGAAGATACCAAGAATGATTTCTCACAACACGGGATTAAAACTGCAGAAATACTCCAGGATTGCGTTCCTGAATTTGTATTGTATGCAATTAAAGCGCACGCAAGCAAAGTTCCCGCTAAATCAAAAATGGATTATACACTTTATGCAATAGACCCTCTCACGGGATTAATAGTTGCCTCTGCTTTAATGCATCCCGATAAAAAACTGCAATCCATAACCGTAGAATTTATACTCCGCAGGTTTGAGGAAAGAAGATTTGCCGCAGGCGCAAACCGCGAGCAAATAAAAGAATGTGAAAAGTTAGGACTCTCGCTGGAACAGTTTATTGGATTAACCCTCGCAGGAATGCAAAAAATAAACGCAGATCTAGGATTGTAATTTTTATTCTGTTGTTTTTTACCCCTAAATTTTCTATTCTTTGTTGTTTTATCTGTGTTCACCTGTGTTTCTCTGCATCCCAAAATTCTCTATTTATTATCTCTTAAAAGTCTCTTTAAATCACTGTTGATATATTTCGGAGTTTATCCCTCCCGCCTTTGACGGATAACTCTAAATTCTATTTTTTTCGTGTGATTTTTTGTGTTTCCGTGCCTTTGTGGCTAATTTCTTTTATTTGAATCTCGTTAATCCTGTCCTATGATTTCTGTGTTCTTTTTGTTTTTTATTTCTTCAGGATTTCCACAGTAAAGTCTTTGACTTTCTGAACATACGTTCCCTGTGCAACTTCTTTTGCCGAAAGCTCAAGTGTCTTAATAGGTTGTTTGCCAATGAAAACTTCCATATCCTTAAACGCATTTCCTGCGTTGGAACCTCCCATTGTGCAAAAGAAAGCAATGTTTTTGATTTTTTCTTTGTTTTTCGACAGATACGTTCTGACAGCAGGTGTCATTTTAGATGCCCAGATAGGCGTACCGATTATAATCAAATCATACGAATCCGGTGATTTGGTTGTTTCCTTGATTGTCGTAAGATTATTTTGAGTAGCGTCTTTCCCGGACATAATCCAACCCCATAATCCTTTTCTGCTTTTCATATCAACTATTTCTTCCATATCGCATTTAAGTGTGCTGGCTATAGTTTCGGCAACTTTTTTTGTTGTTCCTGTTCTGGAATAAAAAACAATCAATATTTTGTTTTCATGGAACTTTGCTTCACTCAACATTTGTCCTCCCTCTTCAAAATTACTCTTATTAATATCACAACTTTTAGTGTTATTTGTTAAAAGTCCTGCAAATAGAATATATATAAGATATGTTTTCATTTTGCTTTCTGTTTTAAGTTGTAAGTTTTATAAAGTCTTCGTCACTCCATAAGTTCAAAAAATCTTCATCAGTTTTAGCTTTTTCTTTATTTCTTGTATCCAAATCTATTGCTTTTGATAAGTGTTTCAGAGAGTTTCCTTTATCGCTTTTCCATGCATACATACAAGCTTTGTTATACCATGCCATCGCAAGTTCGGGTCTTAACTCTATTACTTTATCATAGGTTTCAAGAGACCTTTTATAAAGACCACTAGCCCCAAGAACAATTGCCTTATTATAAAATGCAAGGACAAATTTCGGATTTATTTCTATTGCTTTATCGTAAGACTTTAGAGCCTCGTTAAGCAAACCGATATCGGCAAGCGAATTAGCTTTATTATACCAAATTTTTGCATCGTTTGGATTTAATTCTATTGCTTTATTACAAGTTTTAACAGCCTCTTCAAGATTTCCAAGGTGACTAAGCATAAGCGCTTTGTTATATATCGCATCATAGTAATTAGGATTCAATTCCAAAGCTTTTTCGAAACATTTGATAGCTTTTTCGCAGTCTACAAGTTTAGACAGGGTAACCCCTTTACTATACCAAATTTTTGCATCATTGGGGTTTATCTCTATTGCTCTATCAGACGTTTCAATGGCTTCTTCAAATCGTTCAAGTATCCGGAGAACAATTGCTTTATCATATAATGCGTTATAGTAATCGGGCTTCAATTCAATAGCTTTGTTAAAGCATTCCAAAGATGCTTCGTAATTATCTTTATAATAAAAATTAACGCCACAATAAAAGTCATATTCCGGGGGTAATAAAGAAGTATTATTATCTGTACCTTCTATTTTTTTTATATATTCGTTTAGCTTTTCTCTGTTTTCATAGGCTGGCATTTCGGGTAAAAGTGGAATACGAATTTCTTCGTTAATCTTACTTATTATTTCATTAAAATTCATATATTATTCAGTGCATATTCATTATATCCCCTAAACTCACTATTAAAATTAAGAAATATAAACCAATATATAATAGGAATAATTGTCCTTATTAAACGAATAACATAAATTTTATTTCATTTAACAATAGGCTACTAATTAATAAAGTGATTGTCAAAGAATTTTTCATTTGGGATAAATAATATAGAAAAAGCTTGCAAACATTAAAAATTAAATGTAGTAATTTGATGGTAATTAAGTAGTTTTGTATAGCTGAACAGGACAAGATATGCGGAAATTAGTTTCTTTTTTATGGCAATCACGAGGAATCGTAAATCTTATAAGCAGAGGATTAAGTATAATGAACAGGTTCAACTTTACGCCTTGCAAGTTAGAAAAAATACTCGGGAGATATATAGATTTATTGCTCAAATATAATGCTGTTCCGACTTTTCCCATTACTGCTAATATCGTTGACAGATATCCCGAAACTATACAAAGGCTACAAAAAAGAGGAGCGGTTTTTGAAATCCACGGGTATGTACATATTGATTATACGAGATTAACCTTAAAACAACAGGAAGAACATTTTAAGAAAGCAATAGAGATTTTTCAGAAATATAAGATTACATTTTCCGGGTTTAGGGCCCCTTATACAAGATGGAATGATGATACAATGGAAGCGCTTAAAAGGAATGGCTTTATATGGGACAGTAGCTATACAACGCTTTTGGATATTATAGATAAGAAAGATTTCAAGAAAAAGCAGTGGGATGCATATCAGAAGGCCATAAAACTATATACCCCGGGGGAAGTTGCAAAACAAGTTGTAATTCCGAGAATAATGAAAAATGGAATTGTTGAGATACCAATGACTTTACCGGATGATGAAATCGTAGTCGACAGACTTGGCATAAGAAAACAAAAAACAGTCAAAAAAATATTATGGACTATTTTTAAGAAAACTTATGAGAGAGGAGAGTTTTTTGGGGTACAGGTACACCCGGAACGGATTACATTGTATAGACCCGCAATTGAAAGAATACTTAAACAAGTAGAAGTTTTCAACCTCCCTGTATGGAAAGCCACATTGAAAGACATTGCGGAATGGTGGATAGAAAAAGAAAAGTTTGAAGCCGTTATAAAAGAAACGCAAACAAATGTTTATGCTATTAATTTTAAGTGTTCCGCACGCGCAACCGTGCTTGCAAAAAATATAGAAACGGGACATTTCGACAAAGCAGGGATTAAAGGTAATGGGAAAAATGGAACTTCCCGCTTTGTCGGAGATCCCGCATCCCTAAAAACGAGCAGCAATTGGTATGGTGAATATAAGTTGGTGGATTCCTCAAACGAGTTAACAGTTCATTCGGATAAAAAACCAATAATCGGGATAAATCCAAATTGTTCCGACACATTTGTGAAATTCTTAAAAGAAGATGGGTATATCTTTGAGATCACTAAAACGGCAGACAACTACTCAATATATTTTAATGGGGTAAAAGAATTTGATGAAATAGAAATATTAAAACAAATAGAAAAACAGGATGTTCCCCTTATACGATTCTGGAGATGGCCATGGGCGGCAAGAAGCGTATTTTCAATAACGGGAGACGTAGACGCTTTAACGATAGTAGATTTTTGGGGACGGATATTGGAAACACATTTTTTGACAAAAAGCAGTTATGAAAAATAATTAGTAAGCTAAAGCAAACATTTCTACCTGACGGTATGCAAGCAAAAATGATACACTTTTTGTATCTTATATGATACAAAAATATGATTTATTCGAAATATAACTATAAGAAAACTATTAATTTGTTGTTATATAATACCAAAATTATGAGATAGCGCCTAAAATGTCGTGACATTTGCTGTATAAAACAATGAGAAGAAAAACAAAAACGCTCAAATTAATAAAAAATAAAAGTGACGAAATTTATGAAAAATACAGGAGGCATCGTAAACCAATGCCTCCGCCAACAAAAATTATAGAAGATAAAAGAAGAAAAAGCAGAAAAAAACAAAAAGAAGAATTACAAATGGAGGTAAAATGAGAATGGGACATCTGGTACATTCCGCTAAGGCGGCGGAAGCGATTTGTTTGTTTGTTTTGATTAGTGGAGTTATAAACGCAAAATCGGTAACCCGGAGTAAAGATGTAACCGTTTCGACTCCTCCAACAAACGCAATATCAAACAAGGAAAGTTCAAGCTTTCCTAAGAGTAATTTACAACAGGAAATCAACAAACTTCTTCCGCAAGCGCTAGGAAAAAGCACTCCGGCAACAAAAATAAACGTTCCGCAGGATATCATTTCCAGGTATCATGCAAGCCCTTTTGCAGCTATTAAACAGATAGAATTAAACAGAAAGAATGCTTTTAATTTAACACAAAACATACCTTTTAGCGCTTCCACAAAAGGGGATTGGATAATAATAGATTCTACCGTCATTATTGATCACGACACTACTATTAATGATAACATACTAATATATAATAATTCCCAGCTTATTGTCCGTAATTGTTCTCTTGTTGTAAGAGGTATTATCTATTCGTTTCAAAATTCTTTATTTTCCGTAGATAGCTCCAGTTTAGTAATCCCGCAGGATTACATATATCAATTTGGTATGCAGGTTGGTATGCATATTATGGATTCCAGTAAGATAGAAATAAAAAATTCCAAAATAAATTCTTCTAATTTGCCATTAGGCGGTGGAGTTATAAATGGAGGTTCTTTATTGTTTGACAATGTACTTATGAATGAATCATTTATAACTTTTTGCACATTTGGAGATAAGGCTAAAATACACATAAACCATACCGATAAAGCAGGTGAATTTGTAGTTTTGGGAGATTCGTCGGAAGTTCATATTTCGCATTCCGATACCGTGCTTGTTTGGATTGGTTTCCCGAAAGGTACATCTGGTAAAATTTATGGCGACTCTCTGCATATGAATAACTGGATTAATCATTTTACGTATCCCGACACTACCTGCGACAAGATAACTTACTCTCTTGTTTTAGACAGTCTTACAGGACTTATGTTAGCAACAATGGCAGAAGACAGCACAAATGTAGATTTGTATAATGCGGAAATCAGAGGGTCAGGACATATTTTTTATATTCCCGATACGGATACCATAACCGGACTTGTAAACGGTTCGAAATATGGTGATTTTACGGCGCCGTTTCCCGGCAGAAACTATCATCTTGTAAATTCATCTGTCACGGCTTGGAATTTGTATTTTTATGCAGGAACTCAACTTTCAATAAAAAGCTCAATTTTTGGAGAGTGTCTTCTGGCAGATTCAGCCAAGTCTCTATTTTGGAACGCAGTTTGTGATGGTGCCGGTGGACATATCGGTGCCGGCGGCAACTCTTTTTTAATTTCCGGGCTTACAAGTCTTTACACGGATGACCTTCTTGAAGGGCATTCTGTTTCCCTGATGCTTTTTACAAATTTTATGTACGGACATTTAATAGCTAAAGGTATGGCAACAACGATTTTATATAATACTATTCTTGCAAATCCTGTATTAATTTATGATTCTGCAACGGTTATGGTAACGGGTTGTTATCCGCCGTCTCCTTCGCACACTAATGAAAATATTCCTATCCGCGGAAGCGCTTTTATGCTTAGGGGACCAAATTCTCCGTTTAGTTTTGACGGGTATAAAGTTGAGTATGCCCCCACAAAAGACACCACAACGTTTTTCCCTATAACAGGCAGAATAACAACCCCAGTGGACAATGACGAGATTTGTGTTTTTTCAACCTACGGACTTAATACGGGGACATATGTAATACGGCTATGGTATTTCTTTTCAGCGTTCGGAAGTAGCGACAGCATTAACTTTGACAACTCAATATATTTGAACTGGCAAAATGTAGAGGAAACAGCAAAAACCAAAAAATTATCTCTTTCCGTTACGCCTAACTTATCCAACAGGATTAATATTAATTACGTAATTCCACAGACAACAGAAGTGAAATTATCATTATATAACATATCCGGCGAAAAAGTAGCAACTCTTGATAAGGGCATTAAAAACAAAGGTGAATATACGGTAAAACTGGATAATACAAAACTTTCTAACGGGGTTTACTTTTGCGAATTGAAAGCAGGAAAAGATATTTTACCTGTAAAAAAGATAGTGTTGGTGAAGTAAAAACACACTTTCTTGTCACGGATAGATAAGCGTAGGAACTTGACTTCTTGTCCGCAGAAGAAGGAATCAAGTCCGTCTTAGGATACGCCTAAAGCAGGACAAGCACTTGTAACCCAAAAATCACCCCGGATTAAATCTTGACAAATAGTTGTAATAGTGGTATTTTTTGTTGTTATCATTATGTGAAAAGCAGAATTGATAGCGAAGCAAAAAAATAATGATTAATCTGTTTGTCTTTTTAATACTGGGAAATAATTTACCGGACACAACCGAAGCAGATTCTATTTTCAGGTTGCCTTATACAGTAACTTATATTTCAAAGAGCGACATCCAGTGGTTACCTTTATCAGAAATTCTTGCTCAACAACCCGGAGTAATTAAATCCGGGAATACACTTTGTTTTAGAGGCACCGCAACAGAAGGCTTAGGATTATTTATTGTAGATGGCGCAAATGTTACAGACCCCGTTTACAAGATACCCTGGATAGGATTTAATGCAGATGCGATATCCCAAATGTGGATTACACTGGATGGAGTTGGTCCGGGATATGAAAATACTAATTTAGGATTAATAAATATATCTACAAAAGAAGGAATGAATGGCTATGATGGGAATATTAAATACTCTACAAATAGCCGTATGGGAGAACATTTTTTTAATCTTAATCTAGGAGGAAGAGTTCCTTTACTCAAAAAAGTGACATTTTTTGCATCCGGGAGAATAGATACTACCGACAATAATTCACCAAGTATTTTACCTAAAATTAATAATGGTCTTTATCAGACAAACGGAATGTTGAAGCTTTTATGGACACCAAAACCATTTTTGAAAATCGGTATAAAAAATGAATTGTTAAATCAAACATACCAGATTTACGATCATTTCCACTCTCAAGGAGCGTGGATAGAAGATTGGCCTGTTTATAAATCCAAATATTATGGTTTAACCTTCTCTTTAACTCACAATATCTCTCGCAATACCAATTATACCATAAATGCGGGCAGATATAATTATTCTTTCAAGGTAAGTTCCCAGAGAGGCAAATCTTACAACGATTGGAAAGAAATTGGAACAGATCTTCCGTGGGTTTCGTTTGCATACGATTCGGGATGGTATAACCCCAAAACTAAAGAATGGCGAACCGTAAATGGAATAGAATGGTCGGCGGAAAAAGCCTGGAGATATTATTATGAAAAAATTGCACAAATGGGGTATACGGATGGGGGAACAGGAGAATGGATATGGAACGGCGATATTAAGGCAACGGATATAAGAGATGCTTATTTCACGAGATATTATCAGGTTAACAGCTATATGGTTGGGAAAGATAAAAGCCTCCTTACACAGAATGATTCCGTAATTTATGAGATAAACGATACTACATTTATATATTATCATAAATTTAATTTAAGTAACTACATAGAAGATATGCATAAATATATAAATGATACTACCGGAACATTTAGTGCGGATTCGGTTGAACCGTCAGGAAATTTGTGTATGATGGGACATAACGATGACGAGTGGGGAATGTTTGATTATAATTTCGACCCCGTATGGATTGATAATAAAAATGTAACTAATTTCTTAAACGTTTCCTTTAATTCTCAAATAAACAAAAATAATAAATTAAAAATTGGGACTTCCTTAAAACAATACGAAATAGATTTGACTGAGGTTTCTTTCTTAGACGTTAATCCATATTTATCCATTTATAAAACGAAACCTCATTTCTATACTACTTATATCTCAGATGAATTCAAAAATAGGAAACTTTTGATAAATGCAGGAGTAAGGCTTGATTGTTCTAATTCCGGCATAGATGGCTACGATCACATTGATAGCCTTGGAAGCAGTGATATAAAAACAGCGACAGAAAAATATGGGATAGGTCCGGATTTAGGCATTTCGTTTACACCGTTTAGCAGTTCAGTAATATATCTTAATCATAAATATTTCTATAAACCTCAGGATTTTAGGGCTTTAGCGGGATATATGCAATGTGCCGATTTAGAAATGGAAAAAAACATTATGTATTCGGGTGGGATAAGACAAAAATTGCCGTTGAAATTCATACTGGAAGCTTCTCCTTATTATAAAGAAACAAGAAATCTATTAACCACTAGGCGCATTACGGGATACTTTAACAAAAAAGTTGTAACTTATTTAACATTGGAGCCTGATAACAAGGTACAAACTTACGGTATAGATTTACAATTAGAAAGGAATTTTTCTAATTGGGTTTCGGGAACATTTGGTTATTCGTATGTACGAGCTAAATTGATTGGGATTTCAGCGGAAGATTTGTTTCAACTTTGGTTTTATACCGGTGGGACACAAATATCTCATGAAGAATATGCTTTGCTGATCGATAGAACTCATTCCTATAAAGCCAACATTCATTTTTCGGTACCTACAATAACAGCGTTTAGCCCTTTATCTAATTGGAATCTTGATTTCAGATATAATTATACTTCAGGTGCGCTTTTTACTTCAACAGATGCTAAGGGAGGAATTGGCCCCCTGGTCAGGATGTCTCCCGTTTCTAAGGTAGACATACGAGTGGAAAAGGAGTTTAACATTGTGGGATTAAATCTGGGATTGTTTATGAATGTATGGAATGTGTTTAACATTCAAAACATTCTAGAAGTTTATTCCAGTAGTGGAAAACCGAATTCCCCAACCATTAATATATCTCCTTACGATTCTTTTTACTATGAGATCCTTTATGAAAATTATAAGACGCACTGCGAAGCTTACAAAGAAATGTATGGGTACACAAGCGGTAGAGATATATATAATAACTATTTAGAAAAACGGGAATCTTATTACAACAACCCCGACCACTATGACATTCCAAGAATTATTGAATTTGGTATCGTAACTCATTTTTAAATAACCTAATCCCTTTTGTTTTTATCCATTGTTGTCTGTAAACTGTTTAGCTACAGAACTGATTATCTCTTTATAATCTTTTCCCGATAAATCTATCCAGTTAACATCTTCTATCCCTTTGAACCAAGTTATTTGCCGTTTCGCATATCGGCGGGTATTTTGCTTTATTAATGTTATTGCCCTGTCCAATCCATCCGTAGAAGATTTTTTATCTTTCAAATGTGTAATTAATTCTTTATATCCAATGGTTTGAAATGCAGTTAATTCCGGAGAATATTTTTCAATCAGGGTTTTCACTTCATCTACAAACCCATTTTCTATCATTTTATCTACCCTCTTTTCTATTCTTTCGTATAACTTTGCGCGTTCCATTGTAAAACATATATACAAAGGTTTGTAATCTGAAGCCACTTTTTGGAGTTTCAATTCAGACATTTTTGTCCCCGTTGTTTCATATACTTCAATCGCTCTCATTATACGCATTTTATCATTTGAATGTAATTTGTTAGCCGTTACTTCATCTATATGTTTTAACTTTTCATAAAGGGCTTGAGCACTTTCCCTCTGAAGTCTTTTTTTTATTTCGGCAGATGGTTTTGGCATAGCAAAAAAGCCTTCTACAAGCGCGCGCAGATACAAACCCGATCCGCCAACAACAATAGGAATTTTACCCCTGCTTTTTATTTCTTTTATTTTTCCCCTTGCTTCAAGCGCGTAATCCCATGCATTATAAGAAACATCCGGCTCTACAACATCTACAAGCCAATGTCTAACGATAAATTGTTGTTCGCTGGTAGGCTTGCTTGTGCCGATATCCATATATCTATAGATTTGTCGGGAATCACAGGATATTATTTCGGCATTCAACTGGGAAGCTATTTCTATTGCAATCTCTGTTTTTCCAACTGCAGTAGGCCCAATTACAATGGGTAGTTTATACATGAGTAATATTTATTAGGTGCCTTTTGGCTGAATACCCCATCTTTAGAAGGGGATGACCGTTTTTTCTTTCTTGTTTTTCATTTGTCATTCCCGCGTAAGCGGGAATCCACTCTTTTTATTATTTTTTGAAGCCCCCCTTTTGACGGGGTTCTTCACTTTCCTCTTATGATAGAAAACTTCTTTATCTGATAAGAACCCGGGTCTGCTATCCATAAATTCCCTTTATTATCAAATTCAATGTCAGAAATTGTACTTAAATTATTTTTGAAATCTTCACTGGTAAATCCATCAATAACTTTCCCATCAGGGTTATATACCCAAATCACTGGCCATAATGGTCCTCTTTCTGTATGTCTATCAGGCCCATAATATTCCCATCTATTATCATTTTTATCTATTCCTGCAAGATAAGGCGAGAATGATACAAAAAACTCTTTTCTACGCAGAGAGTCTTTTCTAATAAATTTTCCATTTCTGCTATACACATTAACTCCATTAACTCCTTCACCTATAATAGTTTTTAGTTCTCCTTTATGGAATTTAATATCAAAATTAGGCCATTCTTGTGTATAAACAGAGAACGAAAGGATAAACTTTCCTCCAGAGTCAAACTTTTGTGCCCGTCTATTTTTTAAATCCGCTACATAAATATACCCTGAATCATCAATAGCTATATCACCGACACAATCAAACTTTCCTTCTTCTGCTTTTTCCCTTCCACTCACAAATCCACCCATAGTCCATACAAGTTTACCCGAAGGTGCAAACTTTTTTATTTTATTTATGGTAAAATCTGAGACATAAATATTCTCATCTTTATCTAAAGCAATTGCTGTCGGGTTATGCAATATTTCTTCTTTTGGAGTATCCTTTATAGCTTTTCGTACTTTGCCGTCTTGCAGGATATAAACTTGACGACTATGGTTATCTATAAATACAACACTTCCGTCTTTACAAATCTCAATATCATTATCCCATTCGCCGGGAACGACATTTCTTGAGCTTTCTCCATAAAAAACAGTTTGATTTGTGTAGAAAGGACCTTCTACAATAGAAGTTTTTGTATTGAATTTTATCAGATAAGTTCCCCAATAGTCTTCCAGATTTATTCTCCAAATAATATAAATATTCTCATCTTTATCAATTGCTACATTCTGCCAATGATAATCTATGGACTGTGACCCTATTGGATGAAGAAAAACAGTTCCATTTGCTATTTTGACTGCCAACTCACGAGAGGTTCTTTTAGCAATGTTTTTGAAAGTTATTTCTTCTATTTTTGCTTCGTCTTGATTAAAAACGTATAATACATTATTGTCTACGGGCATAAGCATTTTTGCTTCTGCAAATCCTGTATCCCTATCTGTAAGTAGAATTTTTAAAAAATATTGACCATTAATCTGTTTCCATGAATCTGACGAATTTATTTTAGACGAAGTTAATTGCTTTCCTTTTTTGACCTTAGTAATTATTGAGCCTTTATCAGAATAGATAGGAAGATTATCACTAATAGGGTAAAATGTATTCTCTTTTATTTTCGTTTTTTCCCCTAATAAATAAATTTTATTATTTGTAATTTTAATATCTGTTGGATTTTTGAAGTTTTCCGGTTTGAAAGATTTCAGAAATTTCCCTTCCGGCGAATAGATTTTTATAAAGATATCTGTTTCATCCATACGATTTGAAGGAGTTTCATCATCCAACATATAAATATTTCCATTACTTGCAATATCCATAGCAACAGGTCTTATCAGATTTCCTTTTATTTCTAATAACATTTTTCCATCAGGTGTAAATTTACCTATTCCAGTTTCTGTAGGAACAAAAAGACAACTGTCTTTGACTTTCATTAATGTATTTTTCTGCGATGTCCAATTCCCATACCCAGATTCTCGGACTCTTTTCTTCATAGGTATATTTACAAAACTTAAAAACTCCCCTGAAGAATTAAATCTCTGTATTCTATAATTCAATTTTCTGTCAACTTCTAAGATATACAAATTTTCATTATCTTCCGAAACTCTCATTGGGCTGGTTACTATACCTGCTCCGGTAGAATCTCCTATTGTAAATTCAAGTTTGAATTGCATATCGGGATGTTCGTTTTTTCTCAAATACTTTTTCTCTATCCAACCTGTCCACTCGTTTCCAGATTGCCTTACAAAGAAATAATCACTATGCTCTTTTATAACTCTTGCAATTTCATCTTTATCCAGAGGATTGCTTGCGCTCCTATGCTCGAAGCCAATATCTCTTGGCCAAGTATAAAGAGTACATCTATCTTGCACAATTCCATTAAAAGAGTTCTCTATAGGGAGAATAGAATCAAATTGTTCGGAAGTTAGTTTTGTTAATTCAGGTAAAGTTTTACCATTGGCTTTTGGTATATAAAAAAGGGAGACTAATAAAACGAAAGGAATGACAAAAAAGGTTCTCATATAGAATTTAGGCTTTAGGGAACATCACGATTTTAGCAGCACAAAAATTCCAACTACCCAACAGTATATTGCAAAAAGAGAAAAGGATTGTTTTCTTACAACCTTGAATAATAATTTGATTGCCATATAACTTACAAGAAAAGATATAAACACTCCAACGGAAATAACTCCAAAATCCATAGTTTTCAAAGTGGAACTACCAAGTTTTAATATATCGATAAACTCCAACAAACTTGCCCCTAAAATTGCTATACATCCGAGCAATAAAGAAAACTTTGTTGCCGCTGTCCTGTCCACCCCCATATAAATTCCCGTACTTATCGTAAAGCCTGACCTTGATAAACCGGGAACAATTGCCAATGACTGTGCTATCCCAATTAGTATGGCATCTATAATTCTTATTTTAGTTCTACCGTTATTTTCTGCTTTTTTTAGTCGTGTAAACCAGAGCACTAACCCTGTAATCATAAGCGCTATCGCTATCATAAAAGGTTCATTAAATATATTTTCTATTTGAGATTCAAAGCCAATCCCAACAATCACGGCAGGAATAGAAGCAATGACAAGCAATAGAATAGTACGCTTATCGTGTAATAAGATTTCCCAAATGTCTTTCCATAGAATAAGAATAATGGCAAGCACTGAACCGAAATGTAAGAAAACGGTAAATTGTAATTTATCCGTTATTCCGAACAACTGTTCAAGAAACGCCAGATGCGCAGAAGAAGACACCGGGAAAAACTCCGTAATCCCTTGCACAATTCCAAGAATTATAGAATGTATCATTTTATTATCGCTACCCCCATACTTCCATCTATATGTATGATTAGTTCTTTCTTGTTATTTTTTATTGTGGAACAATACCAACCGTTTTCATCTTTTGCAAGTTTTTTTATATTTTTCAAATGAACTCCCGTTGATTTAAGTTTTATAGAAACGCTGTCGGGCATAATTAAAGTAAGTTGCCCTGTTCCGAGTGTAATTTCTATCCTTTTACTCCCTTCAAATTTGCCATTGAAATCAAGCGTATATATCCCAATTCCACCGCTAAAATAAAAATTCTCAAAGTTCGCATTGCTTAAATTAGTTCCCTTGAAACTGCCAAATTGGGAGTTAACATAAAAATCTTTGCACAGCATAGTATTAAGCGAATCTATTGATAAAGTAGAAACTCCATTCGTAGAAAAATTAAACCCGGATACTTTTAATCCCGTTAAATTAACATCTGCCGACTTTACGTTCAAATTTAATTCTAAAGGTATTTTATGGGTAACCATTACCTTACAGGTGTTTTTTAATTTGTTCAATGCTTCCAGAATATCCCCTGCATCCCCACCGGTAGGCAAGTTCGATTGTTTGTTATCCTCTTTTATTTCAAATTTTCCTATTTTTTCTTCTACCTTATAATCAATCCCAACAGAAGTATTTGTTGAATCATAATTTAATTTTGTATTTACAATATATGTATCCGTTTCCGCTTTTTTTAAGATGAGTTTTATAGAGGATAATTCAATTTTTGCGCATATTGTTTTTTCCCTAGTCAGCTTTGTACATTTCGACATAACGACAGGATTAAGCATTGCAATACAAAATAATAAAACCATTTTTAGTCTTTACTTCTATATGGAAAAATTGTCAACGTATTAAGTATACGGAGATGCTTTAAATATGATTATTTTATTAAAACCAGTTTTTGGGCAACTTTAGAATTACCTGCTTGAAGAACAACAAAGTAAATGCCGGCCTTAACATCCCTTGTATTAAAAATAATATTGTAGTTACCTGCTTTTTGTTCCTTGTTAATAAGGGGCTTTATTTTTCTGCCACCTATGTCGTATACTTGTAATGAAACTTTTGTATTAAAGGGTATAGAGTAACTAATTATTATTGGTTTGGCAAAAACTATCCCGGGAATCCTTAATTTCGCATTGTTAATATTTGGCAAAGAATTATTCTCAGTTACTCCAAGTTTTTTCTTATATGTTACAACGAATTTTTTTGTAGTATCCATATTGGATATAATAGTTATATTGTCATTGCTGGTATCTGCTCTTATAATATTGTATCCGTCGTCCAATCTTATATTATTATTCCCCGTAGAACTTTTTATTGTTGCCCGCCCTTGATATATGCCGGAATTTGTATCCGTTTCTATAAGCGCAACTGCTATACCGCTTTGATACACGCTTGACTTTAGAATAGATACTCCTGCCTCCCTGAGTTTTGCATTCCTATCCTGCCCATATATTTGTAAATACAAAACTACGGAATCTCCGCAAAGAGAATCCACGATAAAAGAGTAGGTAGAATCATAGTTACGAACGGAATCTACTGTAATCGGTTCGCCCGGAACTCCGGATATGAAATTGTTTTCCCAGGGCGTATGTTTATTTAACCCGCTAATTAATCCCGATATAGCAGTATTTGTCGTATCCCACCAAAAGTTATTTTCAAAAGAAACATTAATCCCCGTAGCATTATTAATTTCCGTATCGGATTGAAAAGTATTGTAATATAGGTGGGAATAATTTATTTTAACGGTATCTGCATTATCTATAATGTAAGACAACCCTGATTTTGTATCGGATTCAGAGCCGTTATCAACTATAAAACAGCTGTCAATATTAGTGCGAGACCCTTCACAAATGGCAAACGCTCCTCCCATATGAGATATATTATTGGTTATTACATTACAAATAAGCGTAGGATATGAGAAAAATTCAACATAAAGACCTGCGCCGTAATCTCCGGAATTATTATCTATAATATTGTTTCTAACTATAGGATAAGATTGGTGATATAAATAAAGAGCCCCTCCATATTCCTGTGCGATATTATTTTTTATTAAATTATTAATAATTGTGCAGGCTGAGCCAAATGTAAAAATACCCGCCCCGTCACTGCCGGAGAAATTATCGATTATATCATTGTTGGAAACTGTAGGGGATGTATTCCTTATGTGCAAACCACCACCATAATCCTCGACAATGTTATTATTTATGTCATTTCCAACGATATTTATACCGGAAGCACAACTATCAATATAAACTCCTCCTCCGTTGTTTGCACTGTTATAGCATATTTTATTTTTGCTAACTTCAACGTTAAAAGAATTATAAATAAGAAGTCCACCTCCACCGCTATTTGCGCCCGTTGATAGATTATTTTGTATCTCGTTTTCCGTAATAGTTGCTGAAGAACTATCTACAAAGAATCCTCCTCCTACGTTGGATAAATTGTTATTTATCTTATTATTGTTAATTACAGGTGCCGCACTTCCATAAACAAAAAACCCTCCTCCGGATTTAGCTGAATTATCAGTTACTGTATTAGCCGTAATTTCAGGAGATGAGGCATACAAAAAAACACCTCCGCCATTTTCAGCGCTATTATCTTTTATTATACATGAATCTATCCTGGGGGAAGAATACGCGCAAAATATTCCGCCGCCGCAATTGTTGCCGGAAGAGACTCCTTTTGCATTCCCATACGTTATTGTAAAGTTTTTTATCACGGCAGAATGGGAGAAAGGATCTCCAAACGCACAGTAAATAACATGGTAAGCGGTATCGGTTCCCGCCGAATTAAGCCCGCTTAAAATTACACTATCGGGATGCGAACTTATAAGCGTTACCTTATCTTTCATAGTTAATCCAATATAGGAAACATTTCTGACAAAGTAAGTTCCCGTATGGACAAAAACGGTATCGTTTACAGAGGAAAGGTTTATTGAATTCTGTATTCCCTGAGCTCCATCCGATTCATAAATATGTCTTTGGGTTGCAAAAAGGGTAGAACTTATAATCAAAAAACTAATATAACAAAGATATTTATATTTGATAATCATTACTAAAACGTTTTAGAGGTTTCGAGTTTTAGTCCGGGATTATCGTTTTTGAATCCGAGTTGTAAATCCACGTTTCCTATCCAGCTTAATCTTTGGTTATGTTCCTGCGCAAGATTATAAGCATCCCTAATATTCCATATATGAATTCCTACTCCCCCCATAATAAGCCCAACTACTCCTGCCCGTTCAAGTCCGGAAAGTTCATCCCATTTATTTATTGTTTCCGTTGTAGTTAATTCTTTTTCTTCTCCGTTTTCATCTGTAGCTGTCCACGTATATTCCACGTTTTTAGTTCCTGCAAGTGTAGATGCCAATATAAAACATCCCATTTCAGATGCAAAATAGGTTACGCCTCTTAGATATTTCTGGCAGTAAATTTGTCCTAATCCCGGGCAGGTAATCGAAAATAAACCTGCAACTAGAGGATCTTTGGGGATAAACAGGGGATTTCTATCCATATAGCTAATCTCTTTTTTTATAGTCTTTTCTATTTCAGGAGATAAAGTAGATGAATTCTCCTGTCCAAAAAGCATTCCTGTAAAAAAAACGCTTACCATCATAAAAAAAAGTTTTCTTTTCATCTTTGCTCCTTTTAAAAATACATGGGCGAGGCAAAAGCCTCGCCCTTTGTAAATTTCATTTTATTCAACTTTATACGGAATTCCCCATAACACATCTCTTTCTGATGCCTGGGCTTTATCAAAGAGAACGCCCCAATCAAAAACATCTATCCATGCCCAACGCGACTGAGCATCTTTCGGAACCCATGTCCCTTCCCATTTATTGGTTCCGGCAATATGCTCAAATGGACTTGTATAATCTAGTGCCGGGACATGTAAGAATACCACTACAGAATTATCAGAAAGAGAGCCCGATTTATAAACGGTAATCTTTATGGAGTCTCCGATATTGAAAATATACGGATAAGTACTTTCCGCAGATATAAGTTGTGTTGCGCTTGTAATGGTTGGTTTTGCCGCTTCGCCTATGACTTCTATCTGAATGGAGTCTATATTAACATACGTACCTGCAGAGTCGGATACTATTTTTCCGGGTGTAAGTCCGGTAAATACCCACTTATTATTTTTAACTTTATAATAGTACGTTACGTCTCCCGTAAAATTAGGTGTAGGTTTCGAGATAGTATCACGATACTCGGTACTACCTACGGTGCTATCCCAATAAGCTACGACCAGAGTATCCGGCCATGTAATATGACCTGCAATACTTGCTTCTGAACCATTGAATGCCGGAATTGCAGTAACTGTTGCCGTACCAGAGTGTCTCCATAAATCAACGGGCATAGATAGAGCTTTATCTCCTTTTTTAGTTGTCGTATCCGTCGGTGGCTTAGCCGCCGAAACTGCTATTGTAGTCCAATAATTATCCGGCAAATCATCTCCTGCATCCGTGTTGGCTTTTTTTCCACAACCAACAATTCCGAGTATGAGAATCGCGCTCACACACAGTGGAAAAAGTCTTTTCATTTTATCTCCTTTCCAAGGGGGCGAGAATTACTCGCCCCTTTTTGGATTTTTTATTTTCCTTTAAGATTATTATTTAAATATGGATATAACCAACCATCGTAATCATAACCGTATTCGGTATCGTGTATCGTATTACTACTTATAAGGTCAAACCATGCAAACCTTGTCATTGGAACCAATGGTATACCCCATTTCTCTGCATTGGTAAATGTACCGTCACCATTGTTTTTCATAGGTATTCTGACAAGCCATTCGGGCCATAAGTGAAGATATGCTTCTGCATTGCTCGTATTTGCGTATATGGTTACGGTTATGCTCTCTGTAGGCGCAAAATTCAAAGCATTTTCCTGATTAAATAAATACCCGGAAGGATTCGTTAATATCGTATCCGGATAAGTTCCACATTGTATTCTTATGCTGTCTATCGCTACCGTATGTGTAACATTTGAAGAACCGGCTACTCCCGATATTTTTACCAATCTCCAACCTCTGTTAGCACTACTTCTAAGCCCCATTCTTTTATAAATACCATACATTTTAGAAGTCTCGCTTAAAGGTTTGCCGCCAAGGAAACCAACAGTATCCAAACCGGAATCACCCGTTATTTCCTGTTGCCCTAAAATTATAAACAAACCTTCTTTCTCCAATGTCCATTCTACATAAGCAGAATCACCCGTTACTGATACATTTATATCTAGATGATTTCCCGTATCGGCAACAGCTCTAATCCAAAATGGGAATGGAGGGTTCTCTATAATATGATTCCCTTTGCTTTTCTGAGTAGTTGTGTCAGTTTGATCGACTTGAGAATTGTTCCCCTGAAACCACTCGGAAGCGCGAACCATATCCTCAACCGCTACTCTATCAGCAGCGGTTTCATCAACGGGTTTTTCTTTCCCGCAACCAATAATACCAAAAACAAAAACCAAACTCAACCCTAATGTTAAGAGTTTTTTCATCTTAACCTCCTTTTCTTCTTTTAAGTTTTTTGATTTTAAAATTTCTTTCATCCTTTTTCCTCCTTCTACTAAAATATATAGCAAACGCCGTGACATTTTACTTCAAATCTTTAATTTTTGTTACTATATAAGGAAATATAAGATTTTTTAACATACGTATTTTTGTCATAAAAGCATATTCTTGTATCATTCTTGATACAAAAAGTGTATCATTTTTACACCAATCCCTTGGGTATTGGTATCGGGTTTCGCTGGATACCAATTTGCTAACTTTGCTTAGCCGGTGTTATACCTAATTCCCGCATTTTTCTATAGAGATTTGGTCTTTCTATTCCCAATGCTTCGGCAGTTTTTTTCATATCATATTTATTATTCTCAAGTTGGGTTTCTACATATCTCTTTAAAAGCTTTTTCTGGGCATCCGAAAGACTTAAAGATTCAGAAAAAATATCGTCTACTTTTTTAGTTCCTACAATAAAGCTTATATCTTCCGTTTTTATTTTTTCGTCTTGCGTCATAATGGCGATTCTTTCTATGATATTTCTAAGCTCCCTGATATTCCCGGGATAGGAATAATTACTGAGTGTATCCATTGCAGATTCCTCAAATTCCTTTGTTGGCAAACCTCTTTCCCTGCAAAATAAATTCATTAAGTGTTTTGCAAGAACGGGAATATCCGTTTTTCGTTCCCTTAAAGGAGGAATATATATTGGCATAACATTTAATCTGTAGTATAAATCTTCCCTGAACTTCCCTTTTTCTATTTCCTTTAATAAATCTTTATTTGTGGCTGCAACTACTCTGACATCCACTTTTATTGATGTCAGCCCACCTACCCTTTCAAACTCTCCATTTTCCAATACTCTCAAAACTTTTGCCTGGCAGGAAATACCCATATCTCCTATTTCGTCAAGGAATATAGTTCCTTTATTCGCCAATTCAAATTTCCCTATCTTCCTGGAAACAGCTCCCGTAAAGGCTCCTTTTTCGTGTCCCAGAAGTTCGCTTTCTATTAAACTCTCCGGGATAGAAGCGCAATTCACTTTTATAAACGGGGCAGTTTTTCTCGTACTCTGGTTATGAATAGCCGCAGCAACAAGTTCTTTTCCGGTTCCTGTTTCACCAAGTATAAGAACTTTACTGTCACTCGGGGCACATGCTGCAATTTGAGTTTTTATATATCTTATGGCTTTAGAGTCACCCAATATTTCATAACCACTTGCATTTATTTTTATAAGTTCGTCTTTCTCTTTTACCAGGTTTGTTTTTTCCATTGCATGCGTTACGGCGATTTTAACTCTATCGAGACTAAGGGGTTTTTCTATAAAATCATAAGCTCCCAATTTAGTCGCCTGAATGGCAATATCAATCGTTGCGTGCCCGGATATCATAATCACTTCTACGGAAGAGTCTTCTTTTTTTATTTGTTTAAGCAAGTCTATTCCGTTTATATCGGGCAATCTTACATCGAGGAATAAAAGATTTATATCTTCTTTTTTAAGAATTTTTAGTCCTTCTTCGCCTGTTCCTGCAGTAAAAACAGAATATCCCGCATCTTTTAAAATATCGGATAATATGGAAAGAATGTTTTTTTCATCATCTATTATAAGTATTTTATTTTCCATTTTTCACTCCCTCTTCTATGCTTTATTTACAGGTAATTTTATTGACACTCTAGCCCCTTTGTCTTGATTGTTTTCTATTTCTATTTTTCCGTTATGGGCAACTAATATTCTTTCTGAAATAATCAATCCGAGTCCGCTCCCGCCTTCTTTTGTCGTAAAATATGGATGGAACAAGTGTTTCAGGTCCTCTTCCGATATCGCTTTACCGTTGTTGGATATGATTGTTTCTACTTCATCTAATAGCAATCCACGCCGTGGCGGGATGTTCCATTTAGTAGTAACGCTAATTTCAAAATTTTCTTCCACCGCCGCATCGGGGTCTTCTATCTCCGCCTCAGCGAGATTTTCCACTCTTGCTTCAATTGCATTTTTAATAATATTTTTTACCACCTGTTTAATTTGACCTGCATCAATAATAACTTCCGGTATGGACTCGTCATAATTTTCCTTAAACTTTACATCCGGAATATTTTCATACAATCCAACACATTCTTTTATAATTTCGTTAAGGTTTGTAGGTTTCTTATCAGGAGAAGGAAGACGGGCAAATTCAGAAAACTTCCCCACAAGTGTAACAAAGTTATTAATCTCGGATTCCATTATTTTGGTGGTCTTATCAATAACTTCCGGCAGGTCGTTGCTTTTTGTAAGATATTTTTCTCTTAATCTTTGGTTGGATAATTGTAATGCCGTAAGCGGGTTTTTAATTTCGTGGGCCAACATTCTTGACATTTCCTGCCATGCGGTATGTCTTTCCGTTAATTTTAATTTTTCCCGGGCTTCACGCAAAGATTCAAGCATAAAGTTAAAAGAGGTTGTAAGTTTGTTGAATTCTTTATCTTTGACTTTATTAAGCGTCATAGAAATGTCTCCGCCTGCTATTTTCTGTGATATATAAGTCAATTCCTGTAGAGGTCTGGTTATGTATTTTACATAAATAGAAGCAATAAAAACAGACACCAAAAAAAGTCCGCACACAAGCAAAATGCTAAACTTAATAAATTCCAATTTCAATGGTTCTAAAAGGGCTGAAGACTGCCTGTATTCCTGTATGGCTTTTTCTGCTACGACCAATTCTTCAGGGGTTTTTGCATTTGCAACCGCATTTTCCAAAGAACTTTCTATGTTCCCCTTCGTTCCAAAAATCGGATTAAAAGGAGCGACCTTGGATGTAAACATTATTATTGGAACAACCGCAAGAATAAGTATGAGGGCAAAAGCAAGTATCAATCTACTTCTAAGCGTCATCTTTTTATGATGAATTTCAACGAGGGCATCTGGTAATCCCAGAAAGCCATAAGTTCAAATTCTTTACCGCCAATGGCTTCCATTTTTATGGGATCCATATAAGCTTTCACTACCATAACTATATATTTATCCGGGCAAACCAATTTTACTTTATTGAAATTAGTCATACATTGTTCTACCTGACGCATCTCTTTCACTACAAATGAAGTATCTGATTCGGATATAGTAATCAGAAAGTTTTTTTCTGCAATATTGTATTTTACGTTATGAACTATTTCTTTAGAAAAATGGGACATCCCGCCCTGGCGGAGATCACTTTCTTTGTTCTGGAAAGTTACTCTCAAGTTAACCGGAGTTCCGCTCAATATTATTTCTTTAAGTCCTTTTGGGAAAGCACTTTTTAAAACAGTACTTACGTATATAGTATCCGAAACAACTATGATTTTAGGTGTGGTAAACGCCACATCTTTGCCTTTTGTTCCAAGGAGTGCTACTACTCCTATAACTACGGCTATAACTTTCGTCGCAGCAAAATTAAGTAAAACTTCCATTCTTGTACAGAGATTATATTTAATATTCTAAATGTCAATTTTTTTCATATTATATGTTTGTTATTTTGATTAATGGAAATTCTTATTTGAGTGGAATGCATTTGAAAAGATTTTATAAATGAGAGTTGATTTTGAATCTTATTCTTCTTGCAAAAAAACAATTGACATTTGAATGGGAATAAAATATATTGTCAATAGTATAAGAGAGCATTATGGTTTCATTTTTTCTTGTTTTTCTGAATATCGGAATAAATAATTTAAATGTACAGCCTTTTGAAACTTCCCAAAGGATAAAAGGACTTGGGGTAGAGTTTTCCCGTATAATATCGGATACGGTTACTGACCTTGTATATGAACCCGGGCTAACGGCTTTTCTTTCTCACCCCTTGTTTCTTACAGAATTCCAAAAATACAGCACTTATGATACTAGCGACCCGGTATATCGGTTCGGATATTTTTGCCCTCGTCTATTTCGTGGTTTTTCAGGTAGTCTTTTCTTAGAAGGTTCCGTTAATGAGTTCTCATGGGGAAGCAGCATAGCAAATAATTTATATTGGTGGAGAAGCATCGGCAGCATTACACGATTGTTAAACGGGGGAGAAAATGCAATATCGTTTGGAGGAGATATTATATCCGGCGTAAAAAAGAATGGATGCTATTATGATAATATTCAAAAGTTTACAAGAAATGATTATAAAGTATTTTTGTCCCTTATTAAGGAAACAAAAAATTTCCAGGGTAGGATAACGGGAGAATACATAAATAATAATATGGATTCCGAATATTGCTATTCGCAATGGGATAAAGATTCTTGCTACTCCAATTATCATTATGGCGACTCCCTTACCATAATAGAGGAGTTATGGGAAGAAGTCAGCAAAGGAGACTCCACTGCAGAAAAAAACAAAAATGGTTTTTTCAGCATAACTACGGTTGGAAATATATTGTTATCGGAAAACATAAAAATTAATGTCTTTGCTTCAATAAAAACTGCAAAGGATATGGGACGAGAATACTATAGTGGTAATTACTATTATTACGGTAGAATTTACAAGGAAACAAAAATCTGGCAGGATTCCACCACAATAGATTGCGATACTACTATAATCCACGCAGATACGAATACGAATTATATACACAAAAAAAACACGGATTTTTATGTTTCGGAAATAAATTTTGGGGTAGGGCAGGAGAATAAAATGAATGATAAATTTTCTCTATTTACGGGACTAAAATTGAATTATAGAAATGGTCAAAATAAAGAAACTATAGCATTTCCAATGGGCTTTGAATACAGAGTATTCTCTTTTTTATGCACCAGAGCCGGAATTACAATATATGGCAATAAAATAAATAATAATATCTGCCTTTCAAATACTTACTATCTAGGAGTAGGTTTTTACCCTGCAAATGGATTAAGCATAAATATATCTAACAAAGGGGAATTGGTTGAACCGAACGATTGGGAAATAGGAGTAATAAAAACTTTCTGATGAATAAATGGTTCTATATTTGTATAATTACCGTTTGCATTGCAAGTACTATCCCTGCTAAAAATACATCTATCAGGATGAAAGCAATTGGATGGGAAGAACTTAACGGCATAGTAGAAGATAAAGAATCGGACATATTACGAAATCCTGCGAATTTAAATAAGCTTAATAAGGTTCAAATCGGTTCGTCTTTTGAAAATGATTTAACCCGCCCTGTTTTTTCAATTTTGCTTCCTAAAAAAATAAAATCAATTATAGGAGTTGGAATTATTGCTGAAGGATACAAATGGGATGATTTTGATACCTGTCACTATAAATATAAAGGTGACGGATATTATAACTATGAAGACTATAATTATGGGGATTCTTATTCCGGAACGTTTATCAGTTGTCTTTCGGTTTCAAAAAACATGGACTTTGGCGGGAGCTATACATATGGGACATCCTATAGTTCTCACAACATAAACAATGAGGATCTTGATATTAACTCCGATACAAGCATATATCAATGGGATAGGAATGAACAGGGAGCAGGCAAAAATCAGGGATTTATAATTGGTTCGATATTCAAAATTAATTCTAAAAATTCTATAGAGCTGGTATTAAATTCCTTATCATCCAATGGCAATTGGGATAGTAGATGGAAACACAAATATGAGGATAGCTACTATACGGGAGACTGGAAAAGCGAACGACTAATAAATAAAGCTATAGATAGCAGTAATAACAATACACTCAATACTATGCTCGTACTCAAAAAAGTTATATCTCCCGCAACAACGTTTTCCGTAATTGGCTGTGTTGAAAAGGAAACGTATAAATATCAAGATGTTGAAGAAACAAACATTGCTTTTCAGGAAATTTACAACGAAGAATTATTTGATTCCAATGTTACGACTATAGATACTACATATAACGACTCTAAGAATATTAATGTTTTCATTGGAATCGGAGAAGAAATTAAACCTTCCTCAAAAGCAAAAATCGGGGTAGGAGCAAAGTGGATATATGAAACTTATTCGTCCGAAAGGATTTCGCATACGCGTAGATACGAAACTTTTGATTCTACGGATTTCGTTGATAGTTCTATCTCCGTTTATAACTATGATGATACTGACTGGTATATTCTTGGCGTAGTTGGAGTAGAATACAAACTAATTCCACAATTTGCATTAAGAGGTGGAATTGCTTTTTGTCCCTATCCTGATATAGAAGGAATTATTACAGCAGGATTCGGATATAAAGTGTTTAAGAATTTCAATATTGATTTTTATATAGTTCAGGGATGGAGTGATTGCGAATGGGGTATTCAGGCGAGTCTAAAAAAATAGGTTAAATAGGTTACCAAAACTAACTATTTATTTTCTGTTTATTATTTTATTCCCTTCCATCTTAATTATTTTTTCTACTTTACAGCTTTTTACTTTTACAAAATAAATTCCGGCTTTTGCTATCCTGCCATTATTGTCTTTCCCGTCCCAGATAATTTCGTTATTCGTTAAACGTAAATGGGACATCCCGCCTTGGCAGTGATCGTTAATGGGGAATTGGGACATTGGGAAAGTTTTGACTAGCTTACCGGCTATATCGTAAACCCGTAGGGAACGGTCGCAACCGTTCCCCACATTAAACTTTATAGTTGTTGATGAAACAAAAGGATTGGGATAAGTTCGACAAAGGGAAACAGTATTTGTGTTTTGATTTTCTTCAATGCCTGAATGTTTACGGATAGTTAATTCTACCGGTTCTTTTATTATTAATAAGTCCGGTATTGTTATTATACCGGAAACATCAGCTTTAACGATTCCTTGTTGTAGCGTGTCTCCGGTTGACTTTTTCACGAGCTCCCAAGAATAGTTCTGCCCGGGTTGAGGAGCAAATTTCTGTAACCTACGGGGAGTAATATTTGTTAAAATAGTATCCTCATCGGGAATATCGTTAGGATAAATTGACTGGCTAACAACCCACACTATAATTTCCCATTTATCCGTGGAATCTAAAATATTTGCGGTATCCCATTCAAAGTACCCACCCCATGTCCCCCACGGGTTACCATTTATAGGATTTCCATCTCCAATGTCAGGTTGTATTCCCGGGGTTATGTAATCTAAGTCCGTTCCTGAAAAGGCAGGAAAAGATTGATTATTACGAAAACGGGCAAGATAAGTAAGGGACAAATGTTCCGAACGTCTCCAATAAACTGTATCAGACCAATTCATATGTTCCCGCTCATCCCAGTATAACGCAAAACCTATTTTTGCCGAATCCAGTTGTTTATATAAATCGGGTTTTTCTTGCCATGGAGATATTATATCAGTCTTCCCGCATACTGCCATTGTAAATGGCCAGTTTCCGGTGTTTTGGTTATGAAGACGCCATTCCCAATTACGTATGTCATAAACGCCATAATTACCGGTTAGATTAGTAGGGATATTCTGACTTTCAGTTCCGAACATACTCTTTGGTGCATTATCAAGCCCCTGACGGCGTGGGACAAAAACCAATCCAGCACTGTAAAGTTCGGGGAAAAATTCAGTAAGAAAAGTCGTAGCATTTCCCCCCATACTTCCTCCCCACAAGGAAATACGTGTGGAGTCAATTAGAAAATTTTTTAAAAGCCATTGTGTTTCCCAGTGTACGCGCCGGATAGTATAATCTATTATCGTATCAGTATCCATTGGTAAGGAAGGCGAAAATCGGTTATATTTTTTGTTATAACCAAACCACATAGTATTTGAACACGAGTCTCCCAAGGGAAGAGGGTCATCCAGACTCACAAAGAATCCGTTTGGAAGCAGGTAACGACCAATAAAGGGAAGATTGTTAGAGAAAAGATTCTGTGTGCCTCCGTGAAGACAAATACTTAATGGACCATTATTCGGGTTCCCCGGTTGTTTCCAAAAAGCAAAGTTGAATCCCAACCCATTACTGTGTTCATCTCCCATTACCGGATATTCGGAACGGCCCGAATTGTAATCTGAGTGCCCGTCTATCCAGTGCGAGTAAATAGTTACAATACTATCCTGATATTGGATTACGACTTTTATAGAATCGGTAGTTTCCTGAATAGCGCCACTTGTATTGCCAGCGCCGACAACAGTGTCTTTGCTCAGAACTACTGCATAATATTTAGTTCCTGTTGAATGAGGCGTTACAACAAAATAAGCTTCGTTTGTATCTACGGTTATTGTCCCTGTTAAGCTGTCGGGCAATTTCCAGCGGGCATTTGGCACATAATCGTTTAGACGAGAATTGGCTCCATCATTGGCAAAAACTCTACCAACCAGTATAGCATTTTTAATTGAAATAATCGGCATGGAACTTTGGTATATTTCATAAGTAGTATCCTCGGGGATAGGTTTTGAGTGTTCCCAGAGCAGAAAAGTTTGTCCTTGTATATGCCAGGTGCTTAAGTTTTGCTGCGCATAAATACGTTTTAAACTAACAGTAGAAAGTAATACTATTACGAATAAAAACTTTCTCATTATTACTTTATGATTTGTATACTCTTCGTCTGTTTCCCCTTAGAAGTTTGCAAACAACAGAAATATGTTCCCGAAGCTAGTTCCGATGTATTAACATTAAGCGAATATTCTCCGGATTTCAGTTTTTCACTAAGCAGTTCTTTTACTTTTCTTCCGCATACATCAAAAAGTTCCAATTTTATGTTGCCACTATACGCAACAGAGAACCTTATACTCAGTTTATCTTTTAAAGGAGTAATAACAGATAATTTAGAATTGAATTTTGTTGATATCTGGTAGTATTCGGATATCCCCGTTCCCACAGTTGGTATCAAAATTTTTGATGCATAAACAGAGTTATGATAAACATAATTTCTTGCTAAAAGCGTATCTCCGGTTTTATACAGCGAGTCGTCATTGTTCGGATTTACGGCAAACATTGGGTAATTTGAAGAACTGACATCTATTCTCAAACGATGTCCTGCCAGAAAAGTTAAAGCAAAATCCGATAATGTAATGGTATCCACATATACCTGTCCCGGTGTCATAAATTGTTCCGTACTATAGGAGTTACGGAATCGCATTCTCCGGATTCCCTGTGTTATAATTATAGAACTGCTATCCGGGTAAACGTCACATAAACGTACACTAAAATCAGTGTCTTTTCTATCCGAAGAAACGTATAGCAAAATTTTGACCGAACCATCTACAATCAGATTGCCGGTTAAAATGGGAGTCGAGTAAACAAGCACATCGCTTCGGCTTTCCACAGAATCTCTCTGGTCTTGTGGACCAACGGGAGTTGAAGGAACAAACGGATTAAACCTTGAACCCCCGACAGTTGGGGAGGGATTACGCGGGTCATAGGATATAGAATCATACGAAACGCTATCCACAAGCAAGGCAGAATTCAATACGCCTCCGGTTTGTAAATATAAAGTATCCGTATAGTTTCCGACAGAATACCAATCATCCGTAGTTTTCCATTCATTTACTCCCATCTGGTAATATCTGACAACCGGCAGTTGTTCATAACCATTTTGGATATTTCTAATATAGTAATCAAAGAACATAGTTGTTACCGAGTCCGGAACTCCAACGCTATTTGGGTAACTAAGGACTCCCTGCTGTGATTGCCCGACACTGGAATGCAGCCACGGGCCCATAATTAATTTATGTTTTTGTCTTACGGAAATATCGCTTCTGGTTCTCAAATCCTTGAACGCACGAATTACATCCGAGGGGTAATGGTCATACCAACCGCTAACCATAAGCATCGGCACAGCAAGAGATTCGGGATAGTCATTCGGCTGTTCAACAAGAAGTTTCCAGTACATAGTTTCCACCGGGTAGGCTAAAATCACGCTTGTCGTAAGGAATCCTAGCCCTGCCATGCTTTCTACTTGTTCTTTACGATATTCTCCACCATAGTAAAAATCCGAGTATTTTGTTTTATAATCTTTTATAAAAGGCGCGCAGCATACAAGGTGTGGCGGACGATGTTTTGCCGTCATAAACTGAATCAATCCGAGTGCCGAACCGCCGTATGTCCCGACTTTCCCGTTGCACCAGGGTCTCTGGGCAATCCATTCAACCGCGTCATAACCGTCCAGCCCTCTGTCATAACCTGAAGAAGTTGCGCTGTCGGAACCATGAAACCCACGCCAGTCAAGGATAACATAGTTATAATGCGCGCTGTCGTAAGGGAATGGAGTTCCCTGTCCAACCGCAGCGCGGTAAGTATTTTTGTCATAAGGTGTTTGTATAAGGATAACGGGTTTGGCAATCGTGGAATCGTTGCTGTATAAGTCTGCCGCAAGCCATTTCCCGTCCCGCATCGGTATTTTAAGACTGTCGTAATGTACGGACAAACATACAAATAAAATTAAAATATTCATTTCTCCCCCTTTATTATAATAATGACTATTCGTTTTATAGTATAGCAAAATCTATGTCATTATTCAGCAATTCCCCCCAAACATATCTATATGACTAATAAACAAAATATCTGCACACTATTTCTTTTCCCTTAAATTGTATCAGGGATGATACACAGCAAGGATTAAAATTGATACAAATCATTATTAATAAGACAAATAGGATAATTGCTTTTATCTTAATTTCACAATTATTTATAACTTATAGGGAATATAGTACCAAAAATGAAAATTACATCATTCCTGTATTTTTTCGTATGAACAACTTAACATCCTATTTTAATTTTTAAGTTTTAGTTCGCCATCTACTTTAACTTCATCTTTTATTTTTACTTCCGCAGGCCAAACACTTTTTATATCCACTACTCTAACTTCTATTGGTTTTCTAAACTCCACTATAACAGGTTCTTTTAATTCAATTACGGGTGATTCGGGTTGCGATACAGATTCTTTAGCTTGTGCAACAGGTATCTCCAATAAAGGCTTAAATGCTATAACTGTAAGCATAAATGCTATCCATAAAAGTAAAAACTTTGTCCATTTATCTTGTTTCATTTTTCCCCCTTTAATTTAATTCCCCAAAAAAGATTTAAAAAGTTGTTATAAATATATTCATTATTAGTTTTTCGCACAATAGAAACTTATAATTAAATAAGCCACAAATTATTTATTTTTTGCCAGAATTCCGAAAGGAACAGGTTTTACTGGTGGTCTTTTTAGAGGATATTTTATTTCACTAACAGGCTTGCCGGTATGTTTTGAAATCAACTGCGCTATAAGTTTTGAACAGGTTCGCCCCTGGCAATGTCCCATCCCGGCTCTTGAGAGGCGTTTTATTTCGTCAAGGGTAACGACTCCCCGTTTGATTAAATCCGTGATTTCTTCCTCGGTTAAGTCTTCACATCTACAAATAATTTTTGCCATATTATTCTACTGTAATTTTATCTTTTAATTTGTCAAATCGTTTCTGACCAATCCCATATATATTTATTATTTCCTCAATGTTTTTGAACTTGCCCTTTTTTTCTCTGTACTCTATAATTCTTTGCGCATAAACGGAACCGACCCCCGGCAAGGATATCAACTCCTCCATTGAAGCAGTATTTATGTTTACCCTTTTACCTTCATCATAGGTTTGTTTTTGTTGGGGGGTGGATAAATTTGTTACCTTAGCTTCAGTTGTATTGAATGTTTTAGGTTCATTTTGAGGTGATGTTTTGTGTTTAGATTCGTTCGTAACTCCTGTGAATTGCGCAGTTTTTACGACAACACTATCCGTAAGCACCACCGATTTCAAATATGAAGCCTTAAGTTCCGGCGCAAATACCGGGTTTTTTAATTTATACACATACACGGAAACCCCAATAACGATGCATACAACAAGAAAAATGATTACGCTTCTTTCCTGTGGTGTGAATAAATTATCTAAAAAGTTTTTCATTACTTCAGCATTCAAGCTAGAAGCTTGAGTTACAATCTACATTATGATATTTCGGCAATAAATTATCTATTAATTCTTTTTCTTTATCCGTTAATTCGCCATCTATTATATTTATTCCTGATTTAATAAATGCTTCTCTTACGGCAAATACAATCTTCTCTGTCTCAATTTCTTTTCCCATAATTTGCTTCACCCCTAACTGGTTAAAGTTTTCGTTTTCGCTGTCAACAAAAAGACTGCCCTGTTGGAGTATTTTTTCGTTCTCTACTTTTTGCGCGCTGCCGAGTATTTTCTTGCCTTCAAGTTGAAGTTCGTATCTTGCAGAGGCGCTGAAACAACTTACTTTATTTACATAATCGGGATTCAATTTTGACTTCACGAGTTCTGCAGGTATATTAAGCATATTTAAACCAACCTGAAACATTTCGCCTATTTTTTTATAAACTTCGGGAGCAGTTTTTCCAAGAACGGAATCTAACGGGGCTACCACTGAATAAGTCAAATCTCCTTTATGAATTATCGCCCTGCCGCCGGTTAATCTACGAACAACATCCATATTTGGAGGAAACTCGGAAAGATTGAATTTCTGGAACCTGCCAATCGTAACTGCAGGAGGGACAAAAGTGTAAAATCTTAAAGTCGGGATTCCGACAACAAATAAAGCTTCATCCATTGCCATATTATAGAACCCGTCTTTAGCAATAGTTTTTAAAAATCTGATATCCATATTTATAATTAACATTTTTATATTTATATTTACTTTTTGCAACAAAAAAATTATTGATATTTTATGAATTAAGTTGAAAATATGAAAATTGGAAGACAGAAAAGCTAAAAACCTCCTCTAAAAGAGCAAAACTAAAAATTTTTAATTTTTTACTTGCTAAAAATAAAATTTGACTACACTAGTGTAGATATACGAAATATTTATTAATATTAAAAACGGGACAAAAAAAGGAGGGGCGATGAAGAAAGCGTTTATTTTAGTAGCAGTAGGATGCTTACTTGTGGCATCTTCAGGTTTTTCCTGGCCCGGTCCGGGAACAACAGCTCCTGCATTCACACTTCCGGATACGGCTGGTGTTAATCATTCACTTTCCGAATTTGCCGGCAAAGTGGTCTTTCTTAATTTCTGGGCTTCTAGTTGACCATCCTGTGTATCAGAACTGCCAAGGTTGGCAGCAATACAAAATCAATATGGTTTATCAAAATTAAGGGTAATTGCAGTTAATTATAAGGAAGCCTTGAGTACAGTAAAATCTTATGCGAAAGGGAATAGCGCTCTTTTTCTTAGGGATGCTTCAGGTGCTACAACTGTTGCTTATAATATAAATAACGGCATCCCAATTAATTATGTCATTAAGCCGGATGGTAAAGTGCAAAATGGGATGGCAGGATTTAGTGAATCAACAATCAAAGGCTGGATAAACGCTTGTGTAATCGGAGTAGAAGAAAATACGAATAAAACACAAACTCCAAAATTAGCTTTTTCTCCAAATCCATTCAAAGTATCCACAGTAATTAGCGCCCGGGGAATAGAAACAAACGGAAGCTTACAGATTCAAGATTTAAGCGGAAGAGTAGTAAAATCTTTCTCTATAACTCCTAATTCTACGATAAAATGGGACAGGAAAGATAACAACGGAAGAGAAGTGCCGGTAGGAATGTATTTCTGCAAATTAACTTCCGGGGATGTTAGCTTGACACAAAAATTAGTAGTATTGGAATAAATTCGAAAAGTAAAAAAGGAGGAATGATGAAAAAAGTATTTAGTTTGGTAGCAATAGGATTCTTGTTTATGGCATCTTCAGGTTTTACAGCCCCGGGCCCGGGAGCTACTGCTCCAAATTTTACTCTTCCGGATACAGCCGGCGTCAACCATTCACTCACTGAGTTTGCAGGTAAAGTAGTTTTGATTAATTGGTGGGGCTCTGGTTGACCATCCTGCGTAGCAGAACTGCCAAGGTTGGCAGCGATACAAAATCAATACGGAACAACAAAATTAAGAGTTCTTGCAATAGGTTATGAAGCCATAAGCACTATAAAAACTTATGCAAGAGTTAGCAGTGCTCTTTTTCTTAGAGATGCAACAGGTTCTTCATACAGTCTCTATTCTTCAAGTAGCTCTATTCCGCTCAATTATGTCATTAAACCAGACGGTAAGGTACAAAATTCTATGTTCGGATTTAACGAAACTACAATCAAGGGTTGGATAGATGCGTGCGTAATCGGAGTAGAAGAAAATTCGAATAAAACACAAACTCCTAAATTAGTATTTTCTCCCAATCCCTTCAAAGTTGCCACAGTAATTGGTGCCCAGGGAATAGAAACAAATGGAAGCTTACAGATTCAAGATTTAAGCGGAAGAGTAGTAAAATCTTTCTCTATAACTCCTAATTCTACTATAAAATGGGACAGAAAAGATAACAACGGAAGAGAAGTACCGGTAGGAATGTACTTCTGCAAATTAACTTCCGGGGATGTTAGCTTGACACAAAAATTAGTAGTTTTGAAATAAAGTTTATTTGTTTTGTACAAAGAACAGGGGCGATATAAAAAATCGCCCCTGTTCTTTTAACTTCGGGAGTAGGGAACAGGCACGCCTGTTCCCCACTAAAATGCAAGCACAACAACAAACCGTGAATATAAACTATTTCAGCATACCAGAGTAAAAGTGGGAATCAAAGTAAAAAAACTGTGGAATTATTTTACTAGATGCAGCCAGTTGTGGAGAAGGAAATATATTCTTCCTATAAGCAGGGAAAGTCTTGCCATTACGGTATATCCGAAAGATGCGCCAAGCGCTACCATAATAAAATACCTTCCTATTAACATCGGCGCTTTGAATTTACCCGTATGCTCTTTTGAAAAATAAAAGAAGAACAAAGAAGTTAAAACTCCTACAATTAAAATTATATTGTCTATGCTCGTAAAAACATTTCCTTTTACTATCAACGGCAAGAATGTAGCTTTCGCCTGTGGCAAAATAAAGCCGTGAATACCCGTCGTTATTCCTATACCTGCGCCAATTCCAATGGTAAACGCAATTGCCCATCTTGATATCCAAGAGATACGCGGGACAAGTCGCAACAACATAATTACCCCAAGAAAAACCGGTATTAATAATGCCCATTTCCCCATCGTATTGCTTGCAACAAATTTTTCTATCAACATTGGTTTGATGGTAAAGAAGTAGCAATTCACAAGCATATAAGCAGCAGACGACCCGACATAAATATGCTCGGCAAGTTTGTAAAAAGGATTGTCCTTATAAAGAAATGAGAATATACATAAAGTAAGAAACGCCGCTACCCATATCCCTAAAATTTCCATTGTCATATTATTATCCTAAAATCCTAAACCTATTCCCCACTTCTCTCTTTTTATGAAATGATAAAGAAGTCTTTTTAATTTCGCTTAATGCATTTCTTTCCCAGAAGATGCCGTCAGAATAGCCCTGTATAGTCGAATCATTTTCCGCCATTGCCAACCTTTTTTGCGCGTAGAGACAATACGTTTCATCCACTTCTATCATTACAAAATTTCTTTTTAATTTTTTTGCAACCACTCCGGTAGTTCCCACCCCTGCAAACGGGTCAAGAATAACGTCTCCCTGTTTAGAACTTGCAAGAATAATTTTCGCAAGCAGTTTTTCCGGTTTCTGTGTTGGGTGTGGTGTATTTTCGGACATTGACCAGAAAGGAATCGTAATATCCGTCCACACATTCGATGGGGAAGTCCACCTGTATTTATTTTCATCGTCTTGCGTCCAGTCTTTGGCAATCCCGTTTTCACGATAAGGCGCCAACACTTTTCTTTTTAATTTCACTGCTTCGGGATTAAAATAATAATCATCAGACAGAGTGCAAAACCAGATATCTTCGGAATTATTTTTCCAGTTTTGTTTTGCACCTCTCCCCTTTTCCCTTTCAAAAGTAATCCTGTTTCTTATTATAAAATATTTTTCGCAAACCAATTGAACCGCAGAAGAAGAACGCCAGTCTCCACAAATATATATTGAAGCATCCGGCTTAAGAAACCTTATCATTTTCTTTAGCCAACCGTCCATCCACTTAGAATAATCATTTATGGACATTTCCTTGAAACAATTTTCATTAAAAGTTTTTGTAAGATTATACGGCGGGTCAATAAAGAGCAAATCAACAAAAGCCGATGGGAGAAAATCCATTGTTTGGAAAATATTCTGCGCTATAGTTTTGTTTAATATTTGTTTAACAACAACTTTCTTGTTTATTTTTAGCAAATCTTTTTTATAAGTTAGTATTTCTTTTTTAGACAATTCCATTGTTCTGTTACGGACAGCTTTAGACTGAGTCTTTATTTTCATATTCAATTGCTTTTTCTTCTTCGTATAGACAAAAAGTACCCGACATTTCCTACAATTATAAAGAATATTATTGCAAGGTGCGCAACGGACTGGGCAGTCATTCCTGTAATTGCATCTCCTTTGAGGTCAACGAGATCTTCGTATTCCGCAGCGCCTTTCAAGCCACCGATAATGCCTTCAATTTGTTTTGCCTGAAGGTATGGATAACAATCCGGTGCAGTTACAGCGGTGCATCCAAGAATAACTTTTTCCCCAAATTGAGCGTTTGCAATTCTAACCCATAAGTCACCGGTAGCACCGGCCTCCAAACCTACCAATATTCCGATATCATTATAATTATGAACGGTTTTCATTAACTGTAATGAGTCTACAGGTGTTCCTGCGTAATCGGATTTAAAGAAAGTTCTTATTTCTCTTCCTATGCCAAGCATTACGGATGAAACACCGGGTCTGTAACCCAGATTTACATAGTCAATGCCGTATTTTTTACCGTATTTGTTTGCAGTAGTAATAAGCGCATCCTGACCGAGTGGGAACCCGAGTGGCCAGTGACAAATCATAATTACTTTCAGGTTTTTCTGGAACATATGATGCAAGATAGCAATAAGCATAGGTTGCAATTCGGGTTGAGAACCTGCTTCGTAATCAACAGAAATCATAACTGCCGAGCCTGCCGGCAATTTATCAATTGCTTCATATGCGGATTTAACCGGCGGACTGACTTTTATGGGCAAAATTTTACGCGTAAGGAAAGGTATGATAATACATAACGCAATGGCTAAATATATATGGTGTCTATTTATACTCGTTAGTCTTTCGGAAAAAGATTTTTTCATTTTTTATCTTAAATAACTACGTTCTATTCCCAGCACCTGCCGCAGGGAAGTAACTATCATCCCGAGAGCAATGCCAATCAGCATTCCACGTTTTGCAGACATTTGCGGGATATTCATAATCCATTCTGCGATACCGGGAAACTTATCCCACATAAGCTCTCCCATCGGTATTCTTCCAATCATCACAAGCACACCCGCAAGAAGCAACAAAGTCGCTTCAATGTTTCTTGCCCTGAAAGCCCTGTAAGAAGCCGATGCGATAAAGAAAGCCAGCAGTGCAAACATAGTTGCCGATAAAGGGATAAACACACTATTGTAATACCACATAAACGGAGTTCCTAATTCAAACAACCCTTTGTATTTAAATCCAGAATAAAAGCACACGATTAAAGTAATGATTATAGAGAGAATAAGTGCTATCGAGTATCCGAATCCCGGAGAACGTCTGCGAATATTTCTCGTATGGACGGTTGACAACGTAATAAGCCCGACAATCATAGTAAATCCAACGATAATGGAATACCATTCAAGGAATATGGTTTGTATTTCGCCAACAGGTTTATGAGGGACAAAGAATCCTATAATAATAAGGAGTCCCGTTATAAAGGTTATAGCTAAAGGTATTTCTCTTCTCATTAGTTAGAGTTTCCCGCCTTGGCGGGATTACTCAAAATTACCAAGTTTTGCTGCATTAGATTAGATTGGCGTAAACCAGTTAATAAAATTATTTAAAAAAGTATTATTCTGTGCATTAAAGAGACCGGCAATGGTAGCAAACAACACCCCGGTAACAATAATTATTATAACGATTATTTTTGCATAATCTTCGCCTTTTATACTTCCAAGCATAAGCGGTTCTCTTGATAAGTAAGCGGAAGCAGCAAACATTTCTTCTCCGATTAAGGTGTAATCGCAGGCCGCAACAAAGAAAGGCAATTGTGAAGTTGCGGGCGTTCCTGCAATTTGTATTGCACCTATGGAGTTACCGGTTTCTGCCATTATAAGAGCTTCTGCAAAAAAGTACCCCTGCATAAAGACTGCGCCCGGTCTATCTCTTAACATAATACCATCAACTCCGGCAGCATAACCAAACTGGTCTGCGGTTAAATAAAATATTTTACTTTCATCATAAGTATCCGGACGGCCAACTTCTTCGTGAGCTTGTTTGACGACTTCCTGCGCTGCGCTCATAACAACAGGGTCATAAGTAGGAACTATAAGTGCCGTGCCATGCATAGCAGCTCTTTTCGCAACCCTTTCAAGAATTGACAGTGAAGCGATGGTAGAAATATCCGACATATCACCAAGTCCCGTAATATAAAGGATGGGCCTTCCCATTTCGGTAGCTCTTCCGACGGCTTCGTCAACAGCTTCAAGCCCGGGAATGTTGCGAATGAATAAAGGTACACCTTTTTTAGCAAGCCATATATAAAGGAGCGCAAGCCCGCAAATAATCAATCCCAATATCAAAACATTCCAGCGTTTATGGTTAAACCACTGCGCAGAAGAGGTTACAGAATCGGAAGGTTCGATTCCTATAAAACCGCTAAAAGCGGAATCCAGGGAAACAGCACATATTTTGTACCAATAAGGTTTGCCATCTTTTACGCTTTTGTCTTCAAATTTGTTGCTTCCTTTTAAGACTGTCCCGACAGAATCATACTTGCCGTCCCGATTATCCGCACGAAGGATATTATAATAAACAACCGAAGAATCCGTAGAGGGAAGTTTCCATTCTACGGATATAGCTTCTCCCTTATCATTAGGAATATCCGAAACTTTTATTTCGGAGGCCTGCCCGACATTTGTTGAGATGGGAGATGAAATCCGGAGAAAGATAAACAATGCCAACATCATTATGTTATGTTATAAAAAAATAAGACCGTTTGTCAAATGTTTTTTAATCCTGTTTGATTTAAAGATATGTTTCGGTCATTTAATAAAATGTTTATTTTCATCGTAAGTGAAAACAAGATTATAACTTCTACACCTCTCTCATCATTACTCTTCCAAAATTTTAATTGACAAATAATAGACATTGATTACTATCCGATACGATGAGAGAGCAAGAAGGTATGACAATTATAGTTAAAACGGGTATCCGTATTTTATCCGGGCTGCTTATGATGTATGGAATATATATCATTTTACACGGACATCTGACTCCCGGTGGTGGATTTCCCGGCGGAGTTATAATTGCAGGTAGTTTTATTTCGTATCTACTCGCTTACGGCGGCAAACAAGGATACGCCCGTATAAGAAAAACCATGCTTTCCATATTCGAAGGTTTTGGCGGAATAATGTTTGCAAGCATTGCCATGCTGGGGTTTACAGGTGGTATATTTTTCAGGAATTTCCTCGGCAAAGGAGAACCTTTCGCTTTGTTCAGTTCCGGTATTATACCCTTTTGCAACATAGCAATCGGATTAAAAGTCGCCTGCGGGTTATTCACAATGTTTATCTCCTTCCTGTTGCTCTCCGAAGACTAAAAAAATTGAACTCCCCAACCTGTTTGATTATATAACATCTTCGCCGAATTTCGTAACTTTTTTTAACCCCATACAAATTTTTTACTTGCAATATTTTCAAATCTATGTAAAATCAGTTTTGTGGAACTGATAATCGTCGAATCTCCAACAAAAGCAAGAACTATCCAGGGATTTCTTGGTGAGGATTACCATGTTCTGTCTTCAATGGGGCATCTCGTAGACCTTCCCCGCAGTACACTAAGCATAAACGTAGCAAAAGATTTTGCCCCGGAATATGTTGTTCTAAACAAGAAACTTGCTTCCGAACTTGTAAAAGCATCCAAAAAAGCTAAGACTGTATACTTGGCAACCGACCCTGACCGTGAAGGTGAAGCAATTGCATACCATCTAAAAAATATTATACAAAAACCTGTCAAAAGAGCATTATTCTTTGAAATAACGGAAAAAGCCGTCAGGGAAGCATTAAAAAATTCAGGCGAAATAGATGACGCAAAAGTAGAAGCCCAACAAGCGCGTCGTATTCTCGACAGGCTTGTAGGATACGAAGTTTCCCCTATTCTCTGGCAAATATTCCATAGAAACGTACTCTCTGCCGGTAGGGTTCAAACGGTTGCGCTTAGACTTATATGCGAAAAAGAAGATGCCATAAGAAAATTCAAACCCGAGGAATTCTGGACTGTAAAATGTTTCTTTGATAAAGATAAAAAATTCTTTGCCACTTTAGAAGATACTGAAATTCACAACAAAGATGAAGCAGAAAAAGTAGAATCCGAACTGAAAAGTTCTCCGTTTATAGTAGAAAAATTTAAAACCGAAGAAAGACAAAATAAACCTTTACCCCCTTATATCACAAGCACACTACAGGGCGATGCTTCAACCAGACTCGGTTTCACGACAAAAACTACGATGAGAACTGCCCAGCAACTATTTGAAGGCATTGAACTAAAAAAAGGAAGAACCGGTCTTATTACATATATGAGAACGGATTCTTTAAGAGTTGCGGAACATGCCCTGGTTGACGCAAGGAAATACATAGAATCCGAATTCGGGAAAAACTATTTATCTCCTAAATTCAAGATATTTGCGGCAGAAAAGTCGGGAGCGCACGAAGCAATCAGACCTACAGGAGTTGGGCTAAGTCCTGATAGCATAAAAGACAGTTTAACCGTTCAGCAATATAAACTTTATAATCTAATATGGCAGAGATTTGTCGCTTCCCAGATGACAAACGCAATATATGAACACAGTTCCATAGATATTTCTGCCGGCAAATATAAATTGTATACTGAATCCGATAAGTTAAAATTTGACGGATATATAAAAGTCTGGCCTGCAAAAATAAAAAAAGAAATACCTCTTCCCGAACTAAAGAAAGGAAGCACATTAAATCTTGAAGAACTAATCAAGGAACAAAAATTTACCAACCCGCCTTCCAGATACACCGAAGGAACAATGGTTAAAGAGCTCGAATCTAAAGGCATCGGCAGACCATCCACCTATGAACCTATCATATCAAAAATACTTGATAAGCGATACGTGTGCAAACAAAAGGCCGAATTAGTTCCTACCGAATTAGGCGAAACCTTAAATAAAATTTTAATCTCGCGATTCCCCGACATATTCAACATAGAATTTACAAGCGGGCTCGAATTAAAATTAGACAAAATAGAAGAAAAAGAAATAGACAGACTTAGTGTATTAAAAGAATTTTATACGCCTTTTAAAAAACTTGTAGATGATTTTAACGCTAACAAGAAGGAAGTAAAAAAAGAAATCAGCCAGCTTTTAGATGAAAAATGCACACTATGCGGCAAACAAATGATGACTCGCTGGGGAAAATTTGGTAAATTCATTGCTTGTTCAGGATTCCCGGAATGCAAAAATGCAAGGCCTATTTTATCAAAGACCGGGACAAAATGCATTAAATGTGATGGCGAAATAATCGAACGAAGAAGCAAAAAGGGTAGAATATTTTACGGATGCAGCAACTACCCAAAATGTGATTTCGTTTTATTCTATAAACCCGTTAACCAGAAATGCGAAAAATGCGGATACCCCATTCTTATAGAAAAAAGACGTAAAATCATTTGTCCCGAATGTAATACGGAATTCAACGAAACACCCGACAATATTTAGTAAATAATATCAAAAATCAAAATGCAAATATCAAAATGACAAATCAAAATTCAAAAAAACTCTCAAGAATATCATATCTAAATATTTTTTCAATTTTACATTTTAATATAAATTTTAAATATTTAATATTTGATTTTTAATTTTTTTAGAAGCCCTTTGGCGATAGCCATTAGGGATTCTTATCCCGCAAAGCGGGAGATTTTTTAGATTTGATTTTTGATTTTAAGTGGGGAGGCAGGACGCCTTTACCCTGCTTGATATAATATGATTATGGAACATCCCGCCCCGATGATGAAAGTTACCGGCATAGCGACAGAAAAAGAATTGAATTCCATCTTGCCCTCAGAATCAAGAATTGAAAAAGGTCCATTCGTAATTTTAGAATGTTTCGAGCAAATTCCCTGTAATCCTTGTATGGATGCTTGTCCAAAAGGCGCAATAAAAATAGACGGAAATATAAATAATCTACCAAAAGTAGATTTTGATAAATGCAATGGGTGCGGAATATGCGTATCCTCCTGCCCGGGACTTGCTATATTTGTAGTTCAAAAAAATTATTCCGAAACCTCCGGTACCGTAATGATACCTTATGAGTTTACTCCTGTTCCACAGGTTGGCGAAATTGTTGACGGCTTATCCCGGGATGGACATAAAATTTGTGATGCAAAAGTACTTCGTGTTCTATATACAAAAAAACAAGACCGCACCGCAGTTATAACTATTGAAGTTCCAAAAGATTTAATAATGAACGTTAGAAATATTAAAACAATAGGAAGTAGGTAGACAGAAAATATAAAATTATGAATATTTGTATATACGAAACTCCGAAGTGGCAAAACTTTTTGCCGCTTGTATGGCTTAAACCATCTTTTGACCTGAGATGCGGTATGTTCATATTTAAGGAAAGAATACAAAAAATTTACAAACAAGCTTCTATACTTACTCTTGAAAAAGATAACTCAACTTCACCGCAAGCAGAACTTTTTATAAACGGCAATACAATTCTACACAAACCACTTCCTGATAAAGAAGCAATATTTGTAGTAAAGAACAGAGTGGCAGGATTCCGAACTAAAAAAATAGAAATTACCAATCAAAACTTGCCGGACATTATTGACAATCTTAAGAACAAAATAGAAACAATAGAAATAGACGCACAGGTTGTAGAACATCCATGGGAATTAATTTCACTAAATAAAGAAACGCTTATAAAAGATTATGAATTACTCGGAAAGTCACAACCATACACAGTTGAAAAAAGCGGAATAGTTGAGCAGGGAGCATATTTAAACACTGATAACGGTCCCATTTATGTAAGTGCAGGCGCACGAATAAGAGCAACTTCTCTTGTAGATGGACCCTGTTACATAGGAGAAAATAGTTTAATAGACGGAGCAAAAATAAGACCGGCAGTTACGATCGGTAATACCTGCAAAATAGGAGGCGAGGTAGAAGAAAGCGTCTTCTCCGATTTCTCAAATAAGCATCACGAAGGTTTTGTTGGACATTCTTATATAAGCGAATGGGTAAATCTCGGTGCGCTTACTACCACTTCGGACTTAAAAAATACTTACGGCACAATAAAAATAAACACATTTAATTCAACTGTCGATACCGGAACATTAAAACTTGGCTCTTTCATAGGCGACCATACCAAAACCGGAATCGGCACTTTATTAACTACGGGATGCGTAATTGGATGTTTTGCCAATATTTATAGCGGTGGGTTATTTCCTAAATACGTACCGTCTTTTAGTTGGGGAACAAAGGACAAACTCGACGAATATGAACTCGATAAAGCAATAGGGGTATCAAAAAAAGTTATGTTAAGAAGAGGGGTTTCCTTAACTCCGGAATACGAATTAAAAATAAAAAACGCATTTGAACAAACAAAAAAAGAAAGACAATAAAAGTGGTAGCCGCAACCTTTAGGTTGCGCAAACCTAAAAACAAAGAAAATAAAAAGGGGGAAAAGTGAAATTAGCAATCATAGGAACGGGACACGTAGGACTGGTAAGCGCAGTATGTTTTGCAGAAATAGGATATGAAGTAACCGGCATTGATTCCGACTCGAAAAAAATAGAAGGACTAAAAAAAGGCATAATCCCGATATATGAAGAAGGACTTAAAGAATTACTCGATAAAAATAAAAACAAAATTAAATTTACAACATCTATTGCCGAAGGTATACAGGAAGCCGACATTATATTTATATGCGTAGGAACGCCTCCAAAAACATCCGGCGATGCGGACTTATCCATAATCGAAGAAGTCGTTACCCAGATAGCAAGTTCTATGAAAAGTTATAAAATCATAGTAGAAAAAAGCACCGTCCCGGTTCAGACAGGTATGCGCGTAAAACAATTAATGGAAATGAAACTTAAGGGCAAAGTAGAGTTTGACATCGCATCAAATCCTGAATTTCTAAGAGAAGGAATGGCGATTTATGATTCACTGCACCCGGATAGAATCGTAATTGGCGTGGAAAGCGAACGGGCAAAAAATCTTTTTATTGAACTGTATAAACCAATAAACGCGCCGTTAGTTATAACCAACATTGAGTCGGCAGAGCTGATAAAACACGCATCCAATTCTTTCCTTGCAATGAAAATTTCATTCATAAATGCAGTTTCTACCGTTTGCGAACTTTCAGGCGCAGATATTAGAAAAGTAGCTGAAGGTATCGGTCTGGATAAGAGAATCGGAAAGGACTTCTTAAATGCAGGTATCGGATTCGGAGGATTTTGCTTTCCGAAAGACTTAAAAGCTTTCAGAAGAATTGCATCAAAATTAGGATACGAATTCGGACTGCTTGAAGAAGTAGAAAAAATAAACGAAGGAATGAAAATCGGGTTTGTAGATAAAATTGAAAATGCTCTCTGGAACTTAAAAGACAAAACCATAGGAATATTAGGATTAGCATTTAAACCGGGGACTGAAGATATGAGATACGCTCCTTCTATTGATATAATAAATGCCCTACAGGAAAGCGGCGCAAAAATAAGAGCCTATGACCCGGAAGCAATGGAAGAAGCAAAAGAAATTCTGAAAGATATTACTTATTGCAAAGACGCTTACGATGTTGCAAAAGATTCCGATTGTCTATGTATCGTTACGGAATGGGATGAGTTCAAAAATATGGATTTGAAAAAAATAAAAGATTTACTTCGTTCACCGATTATAATAGACGGGAGAAATATATTTGAGAAAGACAAAATAGAAAAATTGGGGTTCAAATATAAAGGAATCGGAATAAAACAGTAAATATGACAGTTCTGATACTCTGGCTTTTTTCAACACTCTGGCATGAAGACTGGACGAACGCAGGTATTGATGAGTTATTAATCCGAACGAAAGAAAAGCCTACCGTTTTTACCGGCACCGTTCCACTTGGCAGGGCTGAGTTATCTCATTTTCTTAACAATGTAAGCTCCGCAACTACTCCCGAATTATGGCTTAAAGAAAAATTAGAAAGAGAACTGGATAATTACGAAAGGTTTGAATATTCCGCCGGAATAATATCGGATTCTTCCACAAGAGAAGCCACATTAATAGGAAAAGGCGTCCACACTTCATTTTTGACGGTTTTTGTAGAACCTATGGCAAAGTTTAATGCCAGCAATGAATATCCGACAAACCTATGGCAAGATTTTGTAGGCTGTGAATACTTGAAAGGATATATTAAACTTTCAGGGTTCGGGACTTCTATAACCCTTGGACGCGAACCCATAAAATGGGGACCTTCTCCAAGAAACAATTTAATTCTGTCTGGGAACGCACCTCCTTTTGATATGGTTAAATTAAATTACTCTAATTCTAAGTTTAAGTTTTCGTTTTTAGGAACGCTTCTTGATTCATTATTAGGGTGTAACAGATATCTTACGGGACACAGATTAGAGTATAAAATTAATAATCCTCTTTATATCGGGATTTCTGAGATAGCTTTATTCGGAGGTAAAAACAAACTTCCGGATTTATACTATTTCAATCCTGTTTTTATTTATTATCCATATCAATGGAATCGTCCTTCGGAAGTTAACATATTATGGAGTATGGATTTTAAATTACTACTAAACCAAATAGGAATTTACGGCGAGTTTTTAATAGACGATACTCCATATTCAGAGACAGAGGTTGGCGACCGTCCTAAAATCGGAATAAATACCGGAGTACAGTGGGCTGTAGGCAAAAATTATTTTCTTGCAGAATATACCAACGTAACGAGATGGACTTATGACCATCTACATCCATGGCAACAATATACATATCTCGGTTATGGGATAGGACATCCTTCCGGACCCGATTTTGACGAAACGTTTTTGGGAATCAATCACCATTTTTCCAAAAGTGTAGATTTTCTTTTGGATTATACTCTATTCCGCAAGGGGGAAGGAACAATAAATGAACCTTACCCGGTTCTACCAAATCATTTCCCATCTGATTACTGGTTAACGGGAACTCTCAAATATGCAAATAAAATAGAACTCGGAATGCAAATCCATAAAACTTTTACTGTGTCCTGTAAAGCAGGTTATATTATATCTGAAGGCAACAATACTCCCGTATTTTCTGTCTTTTTACACAATATTTCAAAAGCTGTTCTATGACATTTTCCGCCACTTGTCCGCCCTCTTTTTGGAGGAAAGGTGGATTGAAAATTTGTTTTGTTGTTTTGTAGGAGTGAATGGACATTCGCCCTCATAATGATAGAAAATATTATTAATAAGAAAAGTTCTTTTTTTGGGCGATAGTCCGAGTATATAAAATGAGCGAATTCACGATAAAAACATCCTCTCATCAGGAACTTATAGACATAACTCACGAGGTAAAAAATATTGTCCGGGAGTCGGGAATAAAGGACGGCTTTTGTATTATATTTATTCCACACGCAACAGCAGGAGTAATTCTAAATGAAAATGCCGACCCTAATATTAAAATTGATTTCTTAAATGCTCTAAATAAAGCCATCCCGGAGAGCGCAAATTACTTACACGACAACATAGACGGCAATGCCGCCGCTCATATAAAATCTTCAATTGTAGGGCCATCCATAACTATTCCCATAAAAAACAATCAATTATTACTTGGCACATGGCAGGATATTATGTTTTGTGAATTTGATGGCCCACGCTCATCAAGAAAGGTAACCGTCCACATATATTGAAAAAATCCTGTATCATATTTTTATAACCTTTATTGTTTTAATCTTAAAATGTTACAAATAACGCAATGGATAGGAATGGGGCAGTTGCCCCATTCAACAAATGAAACAAATTAAACAAAGAACAAAAATTGTAGGCACGAATTTCACGTTTTGGCGGGATCCCGCCTTGGCGGTGACAATTCGTGCAAATATATCCGTAATGGTAGGAATGGTAACAATTTAAAAAAGCGAAATCGCAAAGGACAGCAGCCATTGTAGGCACGAATTTAATTCGTGCAAATATATCCGGGTAGGAAGGGGGCAACTGCCCCATTCAATAAATGGAAACAATTAAAAAAGAAAAAAACATAAAATTCATTTTCCGCGCATTCCAATACAGGAATTACCGCCTCTTTTTCGGAGGGCAGGGGATATCACTTATCGGAACGTGGATGCAACAGATTTCTTTAAGCTGGCTTGTATACCGTCTTACTAATTCGGCATTTTTGCTCGGTGTAGTCGGTTTCTCATCAAACATTCCAATTCTTCTAATAGAGCCATTTGCCGGGGTATTGGCAGACCGCTGGAATCGCAGGAAAATCTTAATCGTTACCCAGATTCTATCAATGTTACAGGCGTTGACTCTTGCGACTCTTGTTCTAACGGGAACAATTCAGGTATGGCATATAATACTTCTGGGGCTTTTTCTTGGTTCTATCAATGCTTTTGACATTCCCGCGAGACAATCTTTTATAGTAGAAATTGTAGACAAGAAAGAAGACTTGGGAAATGCCATTGCCCTAAATTCCACAATGTTCAACAGCGCCCGTCTTATCGGTCCGTCGGTAGCGGGTATACTAATTGCCATTGCAGGTGAAGGAGTATGTTTTCTCATTAATGCCGTAAGTTATCTTGCTGTCATTTTTGCTCTATTAGCTATGAGACTCAATCTCCCAAAAATAAAAACCAAAAAGAGTTTTATCTTCCACGAAATAAAAGAAGGTTTCTCTTACGTTGCAGATTCTCTGCCTATCAAATCAATCATACTGTTACTCGGTTTGGTTAGTTTTACGGGAATGTCTTATCCTATTCTTATGCCTATTTTTGCAAAAAAGATTCTTCATGGCGGGCCTCATACGCTTGGTTTCCTTATGGGAGCCATAGGAACAGGCGCTTTAATCGGCGCTTTTTATCTTGCATCAAGAAAAAACGTGGCCGGGCTTGGCAGGATTATTCCGGTAGCTACGGGAATATTCAGCATAGGACTTATTTCAATGTCTTTCTCCGGAGTGTTATGGTTATCTTTAATTCTGATGTCCATAACGGGTTTCGGGATGATAGTTCAGATGGCATCCTGTAATACGGTTATACAAACTATCGTAGATGACAACAAAAGAGGCAGGGTTATGAGTTTTTACATAATGGCGTTTATGGGAACGGCTCCTTTTGGAAGTCTTCTTGCAGGAACGTTGGCAAGCAAAATCGGCGCGCCTCATACCTTAACAATAAACGGAGTTTTTTGTTTAATCGGTTCTCTGTTGTTTGCGAGTAAAATTCCCGCCCTAAAAAAACTCCATCCCGAAATATATTCTCTTCCTTTTAGCAAGTATGCTAACGGGAAAAAATAAATTGCAACCACAAGATTCCCAGCAGAGCAGGATAAGTTGGACTAATGCTCCTACGTCGCAAAATCCAACTAACCAAACGATTTCCACAAGAAAAAACAGGGAATTTTCTATCTTCTATTTTTAAAATTCTTTTCTATCTCTTAAAGTAAGCTGTTAAAAAAATTAATTTGTTTTTTGTTAATCTTTTTGTTATCTGCGGGAATCTGCCTCCAAATTCTCTGTTCTGTTTTTGTTATTTTTCAATGCCCCTTCTTCCACTTCACTGAAAATTTTGCGGTCAATACTTTGTCCGTATTAAACAACCTTACCGCAATCCACATCGCTATTACTACAAAAACAATCATATACGCTATGCCAAACAATACCGTGCGATAATCGTGAAAAATAAGAGACTTCGAGGCTATCATCGGATGAGAAAATGGTATGGCATATACAATAATCCTAAGACTTATTGGAAGCGTTTCTATATCCTTGAACATTAATAGAAGAACAGGAACCAAAGCTACAAGCATAATAGGATAAGACATTGTCTGGGCGCTTTTGGTGTCCTGGGTAAACACGCCCAGAATTATACACACCGATAACGCCGCCATAATTGCCAGGAACAATGAAACGCCCAACAACACATAACCGAAAGGGGTAATGAGCAAGCCTAATTCTTTTAAGGTAGCTGCCATTTCAGGGGAAGTCGTAAGAGGAGACATATAATATTTAAATCCAAACATATACATAACGGTCATTAAAAACCCTACAACGGCAGAGCCAACCATTTTCCCGGCAATAATATATTCTCTTTTAACGGGCAAAGTCAAAAGAGTTTCAAGCGTCTTGTTCTCTTTTTCCGTCCCCATTGAAGTCATTACGAGCATTCCCGTATACATAATGACCACCATTATTATTAATGGGATTGTCGTAGATTGGGACATTACCAGAGGAAAAAGCATACCGGCGTTCCCCGGGATAATCTTTTCTTTTAGTATAACAAAGTCTTTTGTATGTATAGGGTTTAATATGTCTTCAGGTTTTTTATCGGGCATTTCTTTCTGGATAAAACTCGTTGATATGCTGTTGTTAAAAGTTCCAATTATTGATTTAACAAGCTCGCTTGAGATTGCTCCCTGCATACTTAACCCTTTCATTATTGAATACATCTCTACTTCTACTTTTTCCATCTTTTTTACTCTGGCGGAAAACCCTTCAGGTATTACAAGAAGTATGTTTGAGTTTTTTTTCTTAGCTTCCTTTATAGCGGATTGAACATCTTTTGCTTCTATGGAAGTTATTTCAACGCCTTGTTTATTGCCCATACTTAAAATATTCTGCAAATACGGATTGGAGTCTAAATTCAGGATACTTATTTTTATTTCCTTTGCCTCTTTTTCCGAGCTTTTCATTATTTTACCCATAAATACAAAAAATACCATCATAAATGCCAGAGTCACAACTAACTCTTTAGTTACTAATTCCGTAACTTCTTTTTTTACTATGTTATAAAAATGTTTCATACTATGGCTTTCAAAAATACTTCCTCAATATTGTTTACGTTATGTTTAGTTTTTAATTCCTGCGGAGTTCCGGTTTCTACTATCATACCGTTATTTATTAATGCAATTCTATCGCATAGAAATTCTACTTCTAACATATTATGGGAAGACAACAAAATAGTCGTTCCCGATTTAACAAAATCTTTTATTATTTCTCTTATGCCTTTGGAATTTATGACATCCAGCCCGGACGTTGGCTCATCCAGAATGGCTAATTTCGGACTCATCATTAAAGCCCTTGCCACGAGGAGTTTGCGGGTCATTCCCTTGCTGTAAGTGCTGACCTTGTCTTTTATTCTATCACCTAATTGCGCTATTTCGAAACCTTTTTTTATCATTGTATTATCGGAATAGAACCCTGCTATGAATTCCAGATACCCTTTTCCTGATAGGTTTTTATACGCCCCTGCTTCCTCCGGCAAATAGCTTATCATTTTTCTAATTTCGGATGCCTCTTTAGAAACGTCATAGCCAAAGATTTTTACACTCCCTGAAGTTACCTGCAAAAGAGTGGAAATGATTCTCAGGGAAGTTGTTTTGCCCGCTCCGTTAGGCCCAATTAACCCGAATATTTCTCCTGTCGGGACATCAAAAGAAATTCCCTTAACCGCTTCTACCTTCCCATAACTTTTTATTAAACTATTAACTTCTATTGCCCGTTCCATATATTTCAAATGTTATAATAGATTAAAATATTATCAAGTAAAAAATTAAGATATTTCAACTTTATAAACATTTCCCTTCGCAAGCTTTTGTTTGCCTAAAAAACCTTGACAATAAGTCCTATATGATGTACCCTATCCTTATATCACTTTTGGTTGTAACATATAAAAGGAGGCAGTATGAAAAAAGTAGCTTTTGTTTTAGGTTTAGTAGCTCCGATGTTAGTATTCGCCCAGATACAAATAAGTTCATCGGAAATTCCCAGCGCCGTAGGAACAAAATGGTGTATGGATTACAATAGTTCCGTTACCGTTGATGTCGGAACAGCAGGTGCATCGAAGATATGGGATTTTACTTCTCAAGCAGTAGGAAACGATAGTGGCTTAAATACTATAACAGCTAAAAACAATGCTCCATTTAAGGATTCTCTGTCTGCCGCTAATTATATTCTGATTACAAAAAACTATCAAGCCGGAGATTCCAACTGCACATATTCCAGATTAGTTCAGGATTCTTTTAATTTAATGGGGGAAACTATTGACACTCTGGGAAGCGGTTTGCAATTAATTCGTCTTGTTCCTCCTATATACACGAAACTACCGATTGTATACGGGAATCAATGGACGGCAAATTCTAGTGGGCAATTCAAAGTGATTATGGGCGGTTTCCCCGTAACGATAGCTGTTAATATGAAAACTCATTGCCTCATAGATGGGTATGGTCAGGTTAAAATTCCTTATGGAAATTTTGACTGTTTAAGGCTTCTCGAATATGACACTCTTATTTTTTCAGCTATGGGTATGATGGATACTATGGCGACAATCGCATATAAATTCTGGGCAGAAAATTATGGTATTGTAACAACGATAACAAGCGCAGATGGAGAAACAAATCCTAATTTTACTACAGGTAACCTGCAACGAATGATGAATTCCAACATCGGTATAGAAGAGAAAACTATACCCGAGCAGAGAGTAGTTGGTATTTATCCTAACCCATTTTATAATAACGTAAGTATAAAATACTCTCTTTCAAACTCCGGCAACGTAAACCTGAAAATCTATGATATAACCGGAAATCTTGTACGCACATTAGTTGATAATTCACAATCAGCAGGCAATTATAATATGTTATGGGATGGCAAAAATACCAACGGAACAAAAGTTCCCGCCGGGATTTATTTCTATGAATTAAAGACTCCCACGGATAAAGCAATGAACAAAATAATTCTTCTGAAGTAAACAATTTGATTAAAAAAAGAAACCCCTTGCTCGCTTGAGTAAGGGGTTTCTTTTTTTCTACTTCACAAGATGAAGTTTTTTAGTTGTCGTATTGCCGTCCGTTTTTAACCTGCAAAAATAAACACCCGAAGAAACTCGTTCCCCGGATTCGGATTTACCGTCCCACCTTACACCATAATTACCGGCTGCTTTATTTTCGCTTACAAGAGTCTTTACCTTTTCCCCGCCAACATTATAAATAGTAATATCTACATTGCCGTTACCGGGAAGCATATACTCTATTTCCGTTGTTTCCATAAATGGATTTGGATTGCTTAAAATGTTTATCTGCCCGATTTTTTGGGTATTTTTATCTTCCTTTACCCCGATTAACTTATCGTACTCACTATACACTACTATGCTTTTTGCAGGCAACGTATCTACAAACGAATGATTCGCCGTACTAACATATATAGTCCTTCCTGAAATTATAGGACACAACGTATCCTGCATATTTATATACTTTTTGTAGAACGTTTTATTCTCCGATACAGGGACATTCGAAACATTAAAACTTACTATTCTTGGCACTGAATTGTCATTTACCACCCATATAGCGTCGGCATTTCTTCCTAAGTTTGAACACCAGAATCTTATATCCACCGCATCCAGGTATCCTCCCGATGACGACACATACGTCCCCATTACATACCGGTCATTTTTCATCCTCGGAATAGATGCACTCATAAGTTCGGTAGGATAAAAATTCTGAACCATCGGCCTTTCACCTTGCCCGAGAGTCCCGGAAAAACCGTCCGCGTCACCACCGTTATACCACCACTTTGCGATAGCATATGCCCCCTGTTTCGCTTCTGCTATTATTTTTTTTGCGCAGTCAAATGAGTTGTTTATCTTGCCTTGCGTAGTAGTATGGTCTCCGGCGTCATCTCCAATTTCCCCCATTACTATGGGTTCAAGTTTGCTGTCATAATTATTGTTATATATCTGGTTCCTTACTTTGTTACAAGGTCCGCCTGCGCCATAAACCGTTCCATAAGAGTGAAAACTGACCGCCTGTATATAATCATCACATCTATGTCCGGCTTCCCACGCGGAAAGTGTTGTTCCTATATCGTCCATCGCATCCGTAAGAGCGTACGAAACATCATTTCCTACCAGCAATAAGCTGTCTTTTATTCCCATATAATCAAGATACCAGTTCATCTTGTTATACAAAACATAAAATCCCGTCGGGTAACTGTAATCGGGAGAGCCGCTATTATCCATATCTCTCGGGGCATATGCCCATAAACCGTTTGGTTCGTTCCAGAGTCCAAGATATTTTATACACCTGTAATGTTTTGTATTCCACATATAATCTACTATCCTGTATATTGAATATGCAAACTTATCCGCATCATAAGGCTGGTCGGTTTCGGGACCTGAACTTGTCCACCCGTTATTATAATTCCATTTACTTAACGAGTTTGTAGGGTCAAGATAACAACACCTTGCAAGCCAGAAATAGTGATTCGGCCAGGGAGTATAGTTATCGTACTTCCCGCCTGTCCACCAGTTATGAAACATAACCGTTACGTTATTTTCTTCACAATAATCAAGAAATTTATATATGGAATTCATTACATCGCTTGTCGGCGTAAAGGCGTTAGAATCAGGATACCAGAATTCCATATGCCCTATTATTCTTGCAAATTGCATATTTGATTCATCCAAAAGTGTCTTGATACTATCCCAGTTTCCCCATTGAAAAGTCCCTGCATTTATATTCCAGCCGATACCTGCAAGCGCAGACCAGCAGGAATTCAAGTCTATGCCTATAGTATCCGCAGCCATTACTGATTTTTCCGTATTTACATTACACGGTTTCTCTAAACCCGTAAACGTTAGAAAAAAAGATAATATTAGATACATATTTTCCTCCTATACTTTGATATTATATTATTAAAATGGGAATGGGAAAAGTCAAATAAAAAAGAAACCACGGTAGATGAACTACAAAATTTCATAGATTTTTTTAAAAAAATTGACATATGTTATTCATATACGTAGATTATATATAATAATACTTTACTATAATTACTAGGAGGGGAAATGCGTATAAATAAATATGTGTTAGTTGCTTTTTTATTATCTGTAACTGCAGTCTACGGAGGCAGATGGAGCTACACAAATGACCTGATTGTTGGAAACTCAGGGTTCGAGTGTGCCGGATTTCCGGATGGAAGAGTAATGATGATGGGCGGATTAAACGAAAGCGGTTATTACCAAACCTTCAGTCCTGCAACAGGAAAATGGATACGGACGGTTCTCCCTGTAAGTTCCAGTCATGACCTGGCTATTTTGCTTTACAACGGCAAAATGTTGTATTTATCCGGACCGAATTTCTGGTTTTTCCAGCCGGACAGCAATAATTGGCGCAGCGCAGGCGTAAGTCTCCCAAGCTGGTCAAGTTGGAATTGCTATACAATGCTAAAAGATGGACGGGTGCTTATCCTTTATAATGGCCAGAACTGCCAACTCTATAATTATAGCTCTAATACGGTGAGCGCTACCGGCGCAACCAGTGTAAAACATACGACCGGAGTAGAGGTTCTGTTGCCAAACGGAAAGGTTCTTATGTCCGGCGGCGATGCCATAGGCATTAAAACGTGCGAACTATATGACCCGACATTGGGATTATGGAGTCTCACGGATCCTATGAAATTTAACAGGACAACACATGTGGGCGTTCTTCTTCCTCCCCCATGGGATAAAGTATTAATGACCGGGAAACGCGAGCCGAGCGAACTATACGATCTGATGTCAGAGACATGGAGCTCGACGGATACTATGGAAGAACCGGATGCAACTATAGAAGCGTTGGCATTATTACCCAACGGAAAAGCTTTGGTAGCAGGAGGATCCGACTTGAAAACCTGCCGACTCTTTGATCCGGCGACAGAACAATGGACTACAGTAGACCCTATGAACATCGCAAGAGACCATTTCTCGCTATCAATATTGTATACGGGAAAAATATTGGCAATGGGAAGTCAAACATCAGGCTACCCACCACAATGCGAAATATATGACCCATCTAATGGATTTTGGCAAACAAAATTTGAGGCGCTCGGCACGGCTCGTCAATATGCCACAACTACAATATTACCTATAAAACATACGGCTAACTGTTCGACAAATGTGCTTATAACCGGAGGCGAAAATACAAGCAGTACTGCACTCAATTCTTGTGAATTGTATAATTATAAAACGGAAATAATAGCAGCAACAGGCTCTCTCAATACTGCCAGAACTCATCACACTGCCGTTTTACTTGCATCAACAACGGGAGAAGTCCTTACCGCAGGAGGCAAAAATACGGTTGCTTTAAATTCCTGTGAAATATTTGACCAGACAACACAAGTATGGAATACAACAGGCGCAATGACAGATGCAAGATTTGACCACAGCGCAACGTTACTTGCAGACGGGAGAGTTTTGGTAACAGGAGGAGAAGGAACAAGCGCTTACCTGAATACCTGTGAAATATTTAACAGCGGGACATGGAGCTCAACAACGGCAATGACAACGGCAAGAGCAAGACACAACGCAATAATATTGTTAAATGGAAATATACTGGTAATTGGCGGAGAAACATCCGCAGGGGTAGTAACGAACACCTGCGAAATCTGGAATGGAACAGATTGGACAACAATCCCGGCAGCATCTATGACTACAGGAAGAAGTTTACATACGGCAACGCTTCTACAATCAGGCAAAGTATTGGTAGTCGGGGGAAGAGGAGCAGGCGGCTCCGCATTAAACAGTTGTGAAATATATGACCCGGATTTAAACACCTGGACTGCGGAAACCAACCTTAATACCGCAAGATACGGACATAACACGATTCTTCTTTATTCGGGTATTGTATTAGTTACCGGTGGAACGGACGGGACGAATTATTTTGCATCATCCGAATTATGGGACCCGGCAGCAGAGTTGGACAGGGCAACCGGGAAACACGGTTGGAAAGTTTCTGCCAATCTTGGAACGGGAAGAGCATATCACTCGTCAATTCTTGTACCTTATCTTAAACCTTACGTTTACACAATAGGCGGCTCTACGGGAGGCTCGGTGCTAAGTTCTGTTGAGCAATATGATATAGGACTTGGTTATCAGAGTATATGGCAATCAACAATAACAAACTACAAATCGGTTACACAAATATCGCCTACTATGAATATGTCGGGAACACTATTACGCGGAGTATCCGAAGCAGACGGTGGAAATTACTGTCACGTAGCTTCTAATGACCATCCTATTATATCGCTCGTGCGCGCAGGAGGAGGAAACTGGCAGGGGAACGGCGGAGGGGAAATAATGCTTATGCCGCACAGCGTATCATGGGACAGTGCACATACAAACGTCGTAGGATTACCAACGGTATCGGGATATTACAGGTTATGGTCAATAGTAAACGGGATTCCATGTAAGTGGGATTGGAACTGCAGCGCGGGAAAAGAAGAAACTCAAAACTCAAACCTCAAAACTCAAAGATTAGAAATATACCCTAATCCTGCTACTACAAGTGTTAATTTTAAGTTGTCGGTGAATAATGGAGAACTGGACATTAGCCTGCGAATATATGATTTAAGCGGAAGACTAATTAAGAATTTGGCAATTTCTTCCAACCGGAAAAATTCAGTCACTACATCTTGGAACGGAATAGATAATACCGGCAAAAGAGTAAAAAGCGGCATTTACTTTTACTCTATCAAATGTAAAGATTCAGAGTATAGAGGAAAATTTACAATCTTGAAATAGCAAAAAAGAATTTTTGGACGCAGATAAACAGGATTAAAGATAAAAGAAAAACAGAAAGAAAAACAGATATAACTGAGATTGACGGATACGGGTTAACTCAGAAAAAAAAGCAAATAGAATATCAGGGAATCAGAAAATCCGGTCTGCCCAAAAAAATGGCAGGCGAGATTGTACTTAGTTAGTTGGAACTACAAAAACATAAGGCTTTGAAGAAATAGGATTTTCTTTAACCAATACTTTTGTATTATAAACTTCCTCTATAATCTGCCCCGTTAATACTTCTTCAGGCAAACCTGTTTTATAAAGACAACCCTTATTTAGAAGAACTAATTTATTACAGTACTCGCTTGCCAGATTTAAATCGTGCAAAACCATTATCACGGTGAGCCTATTTCTTTGATTTAACATTCTTATTAAATTCAAAATTTTCACCTGATGATTTATATCCAGGTGAGCAGTCGGCTCATCCAATATAAGCAATTTGGGCTCTTGAGTTAAAGCCTGCGCAATGCATATAAGCTGTTTTTCGCCCTCGCTTAACTCGTTCATAAACTTATTTCTAAAAATAACTGTCTCCGTTAATTCCATTGATTCCGTGATTATTTGTTCGTCTTTTTTTGTTTCCCAGAATTGAAATTTTTGACGATAAGGTATCCTGCCTAATAACACAAAATCCTCTACCGTCATATTAAACGCATATTCCTGCCCGTGCGAAACTACCGCTATTTTCTTTGCCAATTCATTAATTTTTATATGATGTATATCTTTATTTTCAAAAAGTATTTCTCCTTTCCACGAGGGAAGGATTTTGGTTATGACTTTAATTAAAGTTGTTTTCCCCGAGCCATTAGGACCGATTATCCCGCAAATTTCTCCCTCACTTATTGTTACGCTAATATCTTTTATTACGGGAATAGAATCATATCCTGAAACAAGATTTTTTATTTCAAGCATATTATTTACCACCTAATGAAATACGTTTTTTACTAAGAAAATAGATAAATATTATACCGCCGATAATTCCCGTAATAACTCCTACGGGTAATTCTAACGGAGAAATAATCGTCCTTGCAAGAGCATCACACAATATAAGAAACGTTCCTCCGACAACTGCAGACGCAATGATTAATATCCGGTGGTCTCCTCCGACAAACATACGGACAAAATGCGGAATAACCAACCCGACGAACCCAATTATTCCCGTTACCGAAACGCTGAATCCCGTAAGCAGTGAAGCTAAAACAAAAAGTATCTTTTTCGTTTTTTCCACGTTTACGCCAAGATGCACTGCGGATTCTTCTCCCAAAGCAAGAGCATTAAGGTCTATTGCAAAAAAAGATGCGATTACAATTCCCATAACGGATATTAACAATACCGATTTTATAAGAATCCAGTTGGGTTCTTCAAGAGACCCCATTATCCAGAAAATAATTTCCTGGAGATTCTCTACTCGCGAAACAGCCATAATAAGCATAATAAGGGAAGACGTAATAAAACTTATCATTACCCCGGTCAAAAGAAGTTCCTGGATTTTCATTACTCCTTTTTTTATGCTGAGAAAATATACAAATAAAATAACGATAAGAGCTCCTGCAAATCCCACAAAAGGTAAAGACAAAACTCCCATTATTTTATACATTCCCAGAACAATATTCAGACATATTCCCAGCGCAGCCCCCCCTGAAATACCAAGTGTATAAGGCTCAACGAGTGGGTTACGAAACAGTCCCTGCAAGATAACACCTGCAACCGATAATGCGCTGCCAACTGCAAATCCCAAAATAATTCGCGGTAGTCGTATGTCAAAAACAATGCTATGCTCTATGGAACTTTTATCTCCTAAAACCAACGGCACAATCTTGTCAAATGATATACCGGTTGAACCAATACAGAGGGATAACAGACTAACTACTAAAAGGATTATTATTAAAACTATTACAAGTATGCTCCAGCGAAATAGCTTGCTCTTCATATTATCTGATTGTAACATCCCGCCTTCTGTTTGGCAGGATGATTATCTATCGGGAATAGAAAATCTCTCCCGCATCTACCTAACTACTTTTTCCTTTATCCCCTTTCTTTGGGTACGGTTAAGTCTATCTGTGCTAAAGAAGACCTGAACTTTTTTATCGGTCCCGTCTTTTTTAAAAGACACTTCCGCAGAATAGCCCTTAATTCCTGCAGGATCCATCTGTCCCCATTTCCATCTTTCATCGGAAAACGTTGCTTTATAATGTTCCGGCAAAAACGGACGTGGACCATAAATTCTTTCACACTCTTGATTTGCCAAGTCTGCTGCTAATTTACAAACAGTTTCTTCATTCAGGATTTCCGTTCGCTGTGGGCGAGCCTCAGGATGAAAAATATCAACTAACTCTTCCAGCGCTTCAACAAAAACTACGGGTGTCGGACTGCAATACCTATATGAATCAAGCACATAAATTTTATTATTTTTCACTGCATTTATGGTTTTGTATTTTTGCCATACCTCTTTTTCCTCTTCCCCGACGACTCCCATAGTTATAATAATAATTATATCCGGGTTTTGTTTTAGAACTTTCTCCCTGCTATAGAGGCCATTTTTTGTGCCCAAACCAATGTTAATTCCACCTCCAAGTTCTATAAGATTATGTATGAAAGAATGCTTGGGAGCCGTAAACAAGGGGTTCGCTCCTACTTCAATAAAAACTTTAGGTTTGGACAAGTTTTCAACTTTTTTACAAATAGAATCTATTTTTTCTGCTGTCTGATTGATAGTCTCCATTGATTCAAATTCTTTGCCTACAATATTTCCTAATTTCAAGAAATCCTCGCATATTTGTTGAAAGTTTTCCGGAGAAGAGAAGTTAATTACATTTATTCCCATATCTTTAAGTTTTTGCAATTGTTTAGGATTATTCAATGGGATAGCTAAAACTACATCCGGCTTAAGGGATACGATTTTTTCTATATTTATTTCCATTATTGTTCCTATTTTTTCTTTTTTTTGTGCATCCTGCGGAATTTTGCAATATATGGTATTTCCAACGAGTTTATCGTTTGCCTCAAGAAGATAAATTTCTTCCGTAATAACCGGACCTAACGATATTATTCTTTGGGGACATAGGTTTACAACAAATAAAAGAGCAACAAATATTAAATTCATTAGTAAAGAGGATTATGTTAAAAAAAGGGCAACTGTCAAGTTTTTGTAAATCAGAAACAGGAAATAATTTGCTACAAAAACACTAAAAAACGCCCCTGCCAAAGCGGGACTGGCGATAAAGAACCCTTCTCCAGTTTCCGATTTTATTTCATCAGAATTAACTTCTTCGTTTAGCTGGACTTGTCCCGCTTTGGCGGGATTAGTCCAGCTTATCCAGCTCCGCTGGGCTCTACTTCATTAATATCAACTTCTTCGTCTCTTTGTAATCCTTGGTTCCACCTTTGGCACTAAACTTCGCAAAGTATATACCTGCAGGATAGTCTTTTGAATTAAAATTTGTACTGTAACTTCCGCGCTGTTTTTCTTCGTTAATAAGAGTTTTGACTATCTTGCCTGAAATGTCATAAATATTTAATGAAACCCTGCTGTCTGCCGGTATCTGATATTTTATAACCGTTGACAAGAGAAAAGGATTTTGGGAAATAGATAATGCCAATCCTTGAAGTTTCAAATTACTTTCTTCTATTCCGGTAAAAGAAGTCAAACGGGATAAACTATAAACACTATCCGTAGAATCAACACGTAAAACCACTTCTGCAACACTCCCGTAATTCTCTGTAACAAAAGAATAAGTATTTGTTACTAAGGTATCATAATAAGAGAGAGACTCTAAACATAAAAATACAGTATCGAGTGTACTTATTCGCAGGCAGTTAAATTCACCGTAAGGAATTTTTATTTTCCCATAAGCATCTATCGTACTGTGCCCATAATAATCATATCTTAAGTTATAATCCGTATACTTATATGTATAGTGGTCTACCCAGCTATTATTATACGTCATCGGCAGTGGTTTATAACTAACAGGATGAAGAACAATGAAATACGAAGCACTATCTAGGAAAACGCCCCCGCCAAGAGTTAACATAGAATCCTTTGTCAGTCTTTCATATTGATAAGAAGTATCTGCAGAAGAGTCTGCGTATTTAATTTTTTGATATGTTATATTAGACGTAGAAAACGAATCGTTGAATGGCGTGCTATTAGCTTTTACTATACTATTCCGGGCATTATTATTGCCCATTGGTTGTGTTGTAAAATCCCATACCTGTGGTCCACCGGTTGTTCCCAAATTAAGCGTAACAGAATCAATACCATTTATTATCGTGGTAGTTCCTATTGCCTGAACAATGTCTGAAGAATCTACTACTATCTGAGCAAATACTGCTGAACTTATGCCTACTACCAAACTTGCAATTACTATAACTTTTTTCATTTCCCCCCTCCTGTCAATTATCTATCAACCTTTTTTTACCAAATTCTATATTTTTGTCAAAATAACAAAAACACTGAATTGCATAGAGAATTAACAACTAATTTCAACTTTTCCATCTACAAGCATGTTATGTTAACATTTGATGCTTTTGTCAATAGAAAAAACTTCTTTTTTATTTCTTGACAATTTCGCACCCTATTTTAGTTTAAAGGGATAATGGAAGAAAACATGGAGTTAAAAAATTATGACCTTGAGATTGCGGATGCAATCCAGGGAGAAACCGGTCGTGAAGAAAATACTCTTAATTTAATTGCTTCGGAAAATTACCCGTCTAAGGCGGTTTTAGCTGCGCAAGGTTCTTTGCTTCAGAACAAATATGCAGAAGGCTACCCGCACAGAAGATATTATGGTGGATGTGAATTTGTCGACAAAGTAGAAGAAATTGCAGTAGATAGAGCAAAAAAATTATTTGGTGCAGAGCATGTAAACGTCCAACCATTATCAGGGGTTCCTGCCAATATGGCAACTTTCTTTTCTCTTGCCAATTTTGGCGATACGATAATGGGGCTTGCATTACCTCACGGTGGACATCTGTCACATGGGTATCCGGTTAGTTTTTCCGGGAAGTGGTTCAAAAGTGTTAATTATCAAGTAGAAAAAGATACGGAAACTTTAAACTATTCCAATATATTAAAACTCGCGGAAGCCGAAAAGCCTAAAATCATAATTTGCGGCGCCTCTGCTTATTCAAGAAAAATACAGTTTGATAAATTCCGCGAAATAGCAGATAAGGTAGGCGCATATCTCGTAACCGATATGGCTCACATTGCAGGAATTGTTGCCGCAGGTTTACACCAATCGCCTATTCCTTATGCAGACGTAGTTACCACTACAACTCACAAATCATTAAGAGGGCCACGTTCTGCGATGATAATGTGCAAATCCAAATGGGCAGAAAACATTGACAAATGGGTATTCCCGGGTATACATGGCGGGCCGCATATGCATACAATTGCCGCCAAAGCTGTTTGTTTTAAAGAAGCGCTAGGCACTGAATTCAAAAGTTACATTAATCAGGTTTTACTCAATGCGAAAACCTTTGAAAATGAATTTAAAAAATTAGGGTATAGGCTTGTAGCCGATGGAACTGATACACATCTTCTACTTGTAGATTTGAGAAGCAAAAAAATAACAGGCAGGGATGCTGAAGATTTGCTTACTAAAGCAAGCATAATTGTTAATCGCAATACCATACCTTATGACCCGGAAAAACCGCTTATTACCTCCGGGATAAGAATAGGTACTCCTGCCGCTACTACAAGAGGAATGAAAGAACCGGAAATTAAAAAAATATGTAACTGGATAGATAAGATATTAACCAATCCCGGAGATGAAAACACAATCAAAAAAGTAGGGACAGAAGTTAAAGAATTGTGCAAGAGTTTCCCGGTTTATAATAAATCGCTATTAAAATGACAAACCAATACACTCAGGATAAGAATCCCTACGGGCTATCGCCCAAGGGCTTCCTATAATTTATGAGTAATTTGATTTTACTGTTGTTGCTTAATAGGCTGAATATAGGATTCAACACATCCTACATAACAAATGTTCAGGATTTAGTAGGTGTCCCTATCACCGCAGTAGTTTTAAATCCTACAATAGAATATGAATATAAGAAAATTGGGATCTCAATAGATAATCTTTATATTTCCGCAAACTGTAATGTAGAGGGAAGTAATAATGAAGGGGATTCCATAGACGTGCGCATTGGATTAAATTGTGCTATTCCGACACTATATTATCGTTTTGACATTAATAAATTCCAAATTGCTCCCTGTATTGGTATGATACGAATAGATGCCGCCGGATTAGCTTATGGGCAATTGAGTTCATTTGCTTATTCAGATCAAATAGACGAGACAAGAACAGGTATTTATGGTGGGTTAAAAACAACCTTTATGCCAACTCCTAAAATAGGAGTAAAATTATTATTAAGCATTGCTTCTCTAAAAGAAGGAAGTTTTGAAGAAATAGGCGCCTCGTTAATATTCAAACCTTTTCTTAAAAATATAAACTCTATAGAAAATGATTCGGGGGAAAAACCCCAGGGACTTTTTTCTTCCATGCTTAAAAACGTATATTTTTCAACAAATATATCTCTCGCAAGAATTACTGTAAAAATAGATAATGAAACCCCTCCTTTACCTGTTAACATTGGTGTATTTTTAATAGGTATTGGATATGACTGGTAAGACAATGAAAATTAACGGCAACAAATTAATACTCTTTTTGTCTTTCATATTAATATTGTCAGGGTGCAAGTTAAATAACCCTTTCACACCTCCATTAGCAAAAGGACCAACATTAGATCAACCAGTAGACGGAGAAAAAATCCGTCCGGGAAATAAAATACAATTCCGCTGGAAATACGTTAAAAGACAAGAATCATATTGCCTACAAGTGAGCAAAACCAGTAATTTTAATTCGCCATTCATTGATACTACATCAATCGAATCAGGAAATTATTGCAACTGCTCCTTTTTATTTTTAGAAAAAGTAAAATATTACTGGCGCGTTAAAGTTAAGACAAAAACTTATCATAGATGGAGCGACTGGTCAGACATTGACAGCTTTATAATCTCCACGTATGGAAATAGACCACCAATTAAGCCCAATAATCCATTCCCCCCCGATTCAGCAACTGGTTTTTCAACCGATAGCCTTGCTCTAAACTGGGACAGTGGAGACCCGGACGGGGACACTGTTTTTTATACGGTATATTTTGATACAAACAGTTCGTTTACTTCACCGGATACCATAATTAAAGACTCAAGCTGCTTTACGACTGCAACAATTTCCTACCAACTGCCTTTTAATCTTGAACGGGCAACCACTTATTATTGGAAAGTATCGGCAAAAGATAATTTTGATACGGTATCCGTAGGAGACCTATGGTTCTTTACAACGGAAGATACCTCGGGAGGTAATCCTCCTGATATTCCCGGGAATCCAAATATAAGCACAGCGCCTTATTATGTAGATGAACCTTTAACAGCAACTGCAACGACTATCGACCCTGAAAACGATCCTATTTTATATATGTTTGATTACGGAGATGGCAGCGCAACTCACTGGACACAACCTGTCGCAAGCGGACAGGCAGTTGTAGACACACACATTTATAATGTTCCTTTTAACTGTTATGGATATTTTTATATCAAAGTTAAGGCAAAAGATATGGGGGGAAGACAATCCGATTGGTCCGACTCCATTCAAGTTCAGGTTAAAATAAGAGAAGGGGCAATGTTCGTATGTTTTCCGAATAATGCAGGACCAATTGTACATATTAGCTCTAAAGGGACTTTTCTTGATTCAGTCGGACACCAGCAATGTTCTGCTTTAGACCCTGCAACTATTACTATTGACCAGCGTTTCGGAAATTCTCCGGGTGGAGATGTTTGGGCAGCTTCTACAAATAACCAGCAAGTATTTAGATTTAATAATCACTTAAATAATGTTTTATTAAACAGAGTCTATAGTGTTCCTAAAGAATCTAACCCATCCACTCCCTGCGTAGATAAAGATGGTAATTGTTGGTTTGCATTTGCATGGTGGGGGAAAATAGTCAAACTTTCTCCCGTCGGGGACACATTAAAAACTATACTTGTTCCTTTGGGAACACACGTTTATGATGTAATACCTTCCATTGCTTATGATGAGGCTCGCGGTAGAATATGGGCAGTAGAATTTGCAATGGAAATATCGGGAGGGGCCCAACCGGGAAGATTATTCCTGTATGACACGAGTGGAACTTTAATTAAAGCATCTGCGACTTACGATTTTTGTGGTTCTTATTTAGACATTGATTCAAGCACAGGAGATTGTTGGGTAGCTAATGCAGGATTTAACAATGTAATAAGAGTCTCTGCTGATGGCAATACAATAGACAAGTTTGCAGGATTTAATCAACCGGCTTCATTGTCTGTTGACAATGTAAGAAGAAAAATATGGATTTCCGATACTTATAATCACCGTATAGTAATTATTAATTTTGGAGGCGGAACACAAGTCATAGACCAATATGCTTTAGGTAGCCCATCGGGCATAAAAGCCTATTCGCCGGACGGAAGTTGCTGGGTGACGGATCCGGACAGCTTTAAGGTAATGAAATTTAATTCTTCAGGAGACACTTTATTTACCCGTCGAGTATCTATATGGGGACAACCTGCCGGAGTTGCAGTAGATTATTTTGAACGCGAATAATGGAAAGACCAAGCTGGGATGAGTATTTTATGCGCATCGCGTTTCTCATTGCAGAAAGGTCAACATGCCTGAGAAGAAAGGTAGGCGCAGTAGTCGTTAAAGACAAAAGAATTTTATCCACAGGTTACAACGGCGCGCCTTCCGGGATACAACACTGCGATAAAACGGAATGCATAAGAGAAAAACTAAAAATCCCAACGGGAGAAAGACACGAACTTTGCAAAGGTCTTCACGGCGAACAAAATGCAATAATTCAAGCTGCTAAAATGGGCGTTGTCATAAACAAGGCTTCTATTTATATTACCAACTTCCCTTGTTTTATATGTAGTAAACAGATTATAAACGCAGGGATTAAAGAAGTTATTTATGCCAATCCTTACAATGACAAACTTTCTCAAAATATCCTCAAAGAAGCAAAAATAAAAATCAGAAAATTTAGCCTTGAATAAACTCTTCCCTGATTTTAACTAATAGAATTTATTTTATTAATATTGGTTAGAGTTTCTAAGATAATGAAAGATAAAATGTTCAAAAACGGAATAATACTATTTTTATTTTTTACAATAATAACGTTAGGGTGCAATAACCCTTTTACGCCTCCCTTAGCAAAGGGCCCAATAATACAAAGACCAATAGGAGACACATTACACCCGGGAAAAAAATTATCTTTCTTATGGAAATACGTTACCAAACAAGAACTATATTGTTTGCAGATAAGCAAATCCGTTAATTTTAGTTCTTTTTTAATTGACACTATGGTAACTAGTTCCGGAAGTTCCTACAACTGTCCTCTTATATTTTCAGATACGGCAAAATATTATTGGCGTGTTAAAGTGCAGACAAGAACTTATCATAGATGGAGTGACTGGTCAGATGTCGGATGGTTTTTAATTTCCCTGATGGGCAATAGGACACCTATCAAGCCCCATAATCCATTTCCCGACAGCTCAGCGATTGACGTTTCAACAAACGGTCTTGCGTTAACATGGGACGGCGGAGACCCGGATGGAGACACTGTTTTTTATACAGTATATTTTGATACAAGTAGTTCGTTTACTTCGCCGGATACCATAATTAAAGATTCCAGCTGCTTCACCTCTACAACAGTTTCTTATGAAATACCCTTTAATCTTGACATTGCCACTACTTATTACTGGAAAGTATCCGCTAGAGACAACTTTGACAAAATATCCACAGGAGACCTATGGTTTTTTACAACAGAAAATACTCCTGGGAATGCACCTGCTACCCCGGGAACGCCTAATATAAACGTATCTTTTGGCTATGTAGACGAGCCTGTTATAGCAACTGCAACGACTACCGACCCCGATAACGATTCTATTTTATATATGTTTGATTACGGAGACGGAAGTCCGACTCATTGGACTCCGCCTGTCGCAAGTGGACAGACAGTTATAGATACGCATATTTATAATATTCCTTTCCATTGTTATGGCTATTTTTACGTTAAAGTCAAAGCTAAAGATAAAGGCGGCAGAAGGTCTGACTGGTCTGATTCCGTTCAAATTCAGGTTAAAATAAGAGCAGGCTCGGTGTTTGTATGTTTCCAACCTGAAATTGGACCTATTGTTCACATCAGCGCTAAAGGAACTTTTCTTGATTCAATCGGCCGTCAGCAATGTTCTACTTTAGACCCTCTAACTCTTTGTGTTGACCAGCGTTCAGGGAACTCCCCCGGTGGAGACGTTTGGGTAGCTTCTACAAGGAGCAACAGGATATTCAGATTTACAAATCATTTAACTCCTTTATGGGAAGTTTTATATCACTCTCCGGTTTTTCCAAACGAATCTAATCCTTCTACGCCTTGCATAGATAAAGATGGTAATTGCTGGATTGCATTTGCATGGTGGCAAAAAATAGTAAAACTTTCTCCTAACGGAGACACGTTAAAAACAATATCTGTCCCTATTCCACCAAATCCGCCTCCGCCTACTCTTAGTAAGGAATACCATATTGTGTCAGCCATTGCTTTTGATGAATCCCGCGAGAAACTTTGGGCGCTGGAATTTTCACTAATATTTCCTGAAGGTGCTCAACCGGGAAGACTGTTTTTGTATGATACAGATGGAACTTTAATTAAAGCTTCTGCAACTTACGATTTTTGCGGCTCTTATTTAGACATTGATTCAACTACCGGAGATTGCTGGGTAGCTAATGCGGGATTCAACAATATAATAAGAGTCTCCGCTGATGGCAATACGATAGAGAAATTTGCAGGATTCAATGGTCCTGCTTCACTATCCATTGATAACACACGAAGAAAAGTCTGGGTTTCTGACGCTTATAATCACCGTATAGTAATTATTAATTTTGGAGGTGGAACACAGGTCATAGACGAATATAATTTAGGCAATCCATCAGGTATAAAAGTTTATTCGACAGATGGAAGTTGCTGGGCAGTAGATGCAGACAACTGCACAGTAATAAAATTTAATCCCTCGGGAGATACTTTATTTACCCGTTCGCTAAAACAATGGATAGGACAACCCACCGGAGTTGCAGTAGATTATTTCGAACGCGAATAAATTACACTATCCCTAAATATCTTAATAATTTATGTTTTAATGACTCTTCCGCAATTAACCCTTTCATTGTTTCATATTTGATTTTTTTACCATCCGTTTTTATAAATACCGCACCGTCATTATCCGTTACCAATGTTTTTTGAACATTGCTTTCTCCAATAATATCCGCCATTCTCGATACCACTGCAATATTATCCTTTTTGCTTTTTACGAGCATACACATTTTATCTCCCGTAAAAAATAAAAAATTTACGTCTCCATAACTATACTTAAACCAATCATTTTCTTTCTCTATGAAACTATATGGAATGTTTTTAATCCGGATATGTTCAAATATTTTTGTACCCTGTAAACATTCTTCAGAAGCAATAACTTTGTTTATCTTAAAATTATTAAAAACATATTTTAGTCCGTCAATTTTTTCTTTATCCGGATTTGTCATTACAAGACAATCGATTTTTGATATTCCGTTCGCCCGGAGATAAGGCGCAACTTTATCCTTTCCGGGATCAAGGTAAGAAGCATATATCCCGCCATCAACTAATATAACCCGCTTATCCCGAGTTTTAATAATCGTAGAATTTGTTTTTGACAAGCATACTAATTTTAATCCGGAGTTGTTTTGAACATAAATTTTTGACCATATAAAAATAATTATTCCTATTAATATCGTACCTATAAAAAGGGTTTTCCCTTTATTAAATTTAAATAACTCCATACTTAAACTTTTAGGATGATTCCAAACTACAAAATTTACTTCCGGTTCATACGTCCATAAATATGAGTACCAGTTATATATAATTAATTTTCTGTTTTTATTAAAGCTAAAAAGGCTTATTATACTTATAATTGCAAAATACTCCCAGATTACAAAAACTATATTCGGTTTATGTACCCACACGTTTCCATAAGGGGTAGCGCTAAATAATTCTGCGGACTTAAGGGTAAAAGTAGCGGTTATCCATGCAATTGAAGAAAAAATGTTGGTCATTAAATGAAAATGTATTAAAGAAAAAAAACTTATCAGGAAAGTCAATATAATACACAAACTACTTAACGGGATTATGAAAAGATTAGCAATAATTGATATTATTGAAATTCTATAAAAGTAATAAGTAATTATAGGCATACTCCCTAATTGCGCGCCCAATGAGGTGCTAAAGAACAAGCCCAAATATTTACCCGCGTTCGATTCTAATTTATAAAAAAATAACGTATATAATTCGGAAGACAAATAAATTAAAGATATTATTGCAATAAACGATAATTGAAAACTCACATCAAATAGAGCCTGCGGGGTAAAACACAATATAATAAACCCGGAAAAAGCTATCACATTCAACATATCGCTGTCTCTTTCGGCAGTCAAAGCAATCATTCCCAGTATTGTCATTAGCGTTGAGCGGACTATAGGAGGTTCCAGCCCGACAACAAATGTATACGTTATAATAAATACTGCTGTAACGATTCTCTTTATCGCCAGAGGGACTCTGAACAAGGTAAGTCCTAAAAACACAATAAGCGCAATAAGTCCCACATTAAATCCGGAAATGGCAAGTATGTGTATCGTACCGGTATTTTGAAATTGCTCATATACTTCGGGCGGGAGCAATCCGCGTTCGCCTGTTACCAAGCCTTTTAACAAACTCGCCTGGTTAAGGGTAAGATTGGCAGATATTGTATTGTTGATAAATTTTTTTATTCTCAATGCAATTTTTAATATAGAAAATTTCCCGCTATTATTAATAAATTCGGTATCAAATGTACGCGCAGTTACGTAAATCTTATTTCTTGCAAGAGCTTCTTTATAATTAAAATCTTCTGGGTTCTTAGGAAATTCGGGGATTGATAATTTAGGATTTTTAAGTTTCAACCTATCCCCGTATTCAAATTTTTCATCGGGATAATTTAATGTAAGAATTATTTTCCCCGCAGTTTGTACGCTATGACTGTCTATCCCTACGCTTTCTACCTCACATTCAATTACTGTTTGAGTGATTTTTACTTCGGGGTCTTTTATAACTTTTGCAATGACACAAAAATCCCCCTTACTCTGGGTTGTTTTATCTACATGATTTATTATATGATTTGCCGGAAATAAAGTCGTAGAAACTTCATATAACAACATCCCTGAAGTAATGAGAATGAAAATACAATTTAAGTTTAATAAACCTGGGGGGAATTTAAAAATATTAGAGATAAAATAAAAGCTGCAAATTATAAGTAAAAAAATAGCGATGCAGGATAACGGGAAATTACTAAAATAAGCAGTTACAATTCCTGAACTAAATGCAAGAAAGGCTATAAATGCAGGTCTCCGCATTTCAAAACACTACAATTCTTGAGTGCCGCCTTGTAGGGTTACGGCTATGAATGATTTAATTTTTTTTCAACAAAACTTTTTAATTTTTGTTTAAATATTTCTTTGTCAAAAGAGCCTGCATGTTTTTGTAAAACATCCAGGTTATATTTTGAACGGTCAAAATTTTTAACGACTTCCATCAAAGCAGACGTTGTTTGCGGATAAAAGAATTCTCCCGTTTCTCCTGCTTTTACCGTTTCCAATGCGCCTCCTCCTTTAAATGCAATAACGGGAGTCCCGCAGGACTGCGCCTCAAGAGGAATAATTCCAAAGTCTTCCACCGTAGGAAAGATAACGGCTTGAGCTCTTTGGTAATAACTTCGTAATTTCTTATCGTCTAATCTTCCCAGGAATTGAACGTTCGGACGGGCAATCTTTTCCAGCGCCCCTCTTGCCTCTCCATCTCCGATTATAAGCAAGGGAAGCCCTAATTTGCTAAAAGCTTCTACGGCTATGTCTATTCTTTTATACGTTTTAAGTCTTGCTACTACGAGAAAATAGTCCTGAACTTTTAAAGTTGGGTCAGGAGCAAAAAACCTAGTATTACACGGAGGATATATTATAACGGAATCCTGTTTATAATACTTTAATGCTCGTTTCTTGACAGTTTCAGATATGGTTATAAGGAAATCTATCCTGTTAGCTGAAACCACATCCCAAATTCTTATGTTATTCATCAATATTCTTAACCACATTCTAAGCACAACGTTTGTTCTTTTCACTTGTAAAAAATATTCATCCCACGCAAATCTCATAGGATTTAAAAGATACGAAATATGCACCGTATTAGGGGTTGTTAAAACTCCTTTTGCCCAGGCAGAAGATATGGAAAGCACCACATCAAAATCTCTGAGGTCTATCTGTTCTATTGCAGTTGGGTACAGCGCAAAATATTTTTCGTAATTTGTCGACAAGAATGGCAACCGTTGAGCAAAAGTAGGAGTAATTTTCCAATTCCTAAAGCGAGATGGTATTTTTTTTAAATCATAAAAAAGAGTAAATACGGGAGCGTCCGGCCATATTTCATGAACTGCCTCTAACACTCTTTCCGCACCACCATACTGATTCAAATAATCATGAACTATTGCTATTTTCATATTAAATAAAACTATTTATAATTTTGTTATTATGCTTCTATTCATTTACTATATTTTGAACAGAAATTATCGTATTCGTCAAGTTAAAATATTCTTTAACCCGTTTATTGGCATTTTGCCCAAGCAAACAATTAAATTGCGGATTATCAAACAATTTAATTATCCCCTCTGCAATTGCAGATGCATTTTTAACGGGAACAAGGATGCCGGTTTCCCCATCTATGACAATTTCAGGCACGGCGCCTATATTTGTTGCAATAACGGGTTTTCCCAGAACCCCGGCCTCTATAAGTACGCGGCCAAAAGGCTCGGGGAAAACCGATGGATGAACCAATACATCAAATTCCGAAATTTCATTTATGGCGTTTTCTACGACCCCTTTAAATTGAATATTTTCTTCTAATTTTAGCTCTTTGGTCAAATCTTTTAATTCTTTTAGATATTCTTCGTCTCCAAAGATTGGTCCCCCAACTATAATAAATTTAACGCCTATGTTTTTCCTTTGCATAATTATACCCGCAGATTGAATAAAATACTCTATGCCTTTCCATCGCGCAATTTGTCCTGCATAACCAACGGTAAAACAAGAGCTTTTCTTTTTTCTCTTTTCTGAATTTAATTTTATATCTATCCCGTTATAAATAATTTTTATTTTGCCGGATGCGGGAAATTGTTTTGCCACGGCATTAGAAATAACAATTAATTTATTCGCTATTAAGTAAATGCCAACCGTCCAGATTTTTGAAAATAAATTCCGGTTGAAAATATCCCTGAAATGTACGCATACCGGTATTTGCAAAATTCTCCCCGAAATGCCGCCAATTAAATGCGCTTTTTGAGAATTCGTATATACTACGTCAGGATTTTCTTTCCTTAACAAATTGATAAATCTTGATATTAGTTTTAAGATAATATAAATCTCACCTAAATTAATTCCGGTATTTCGTTTTTTATTAACTATTTTGGAGGGCATAGGAAATAGAATACATCGTATGCCCTTTTTTTTAAATCTTGCCAGTATTGCTTCGTTTGAAGTTACAAAGACATTATCCGTTTTTTTAAGTCCTGCAATCATATCCAGCAGGCTTCTTTCGGCGCCCCCGAACTGAGCGGAGTGGTCAAAAAATAACACTTTTTTTAACATTTCCGTAATCTTTTATCGCTCTAAAAACAGATACAAATCTTATATGTTACGGCTTCTGATGTCAATCAATATTTATGAAATACAATTCGGGAACATTTTTATTTTCAAATAAAAAATCTTTATTAATTTTCATTATAATCCAAGATAATCTTAAAAAATACTTGACAGCATAACAATTTAAGGTTATTAACAGTAATAATAGGAGGTATAGTATATGGAATCAGGAAAAGTTAAGTGGTTTAATGAGCGTAAAGGCTTCGGTTTTATCGAGCGCGCAAGTGGTGGAGACGTATTTGTTCACTACTCGGATATAGATGGAAAAGGATTTCGCGCACTTGAAGAAGGACAGGAAGTAGAATTTGAAGTTGTTGAAACTGATAAGGGCCCAAAGGCAGTCAACATAAAAATTAAGTAGCGTTCATTTCCATAGAAAACAATTAAGCCTGTAAGTTTTTTTTACTTGCAGGCTTATTTTTTAGACAGCTCTTTTCAGCTATGCTGGATTAGAGATGTCTATCTGGAGCGAAGCGAAAGACAGGCAGGGATTATCGCAGTTTGGTTTTCGAAATGTAGGCACAATTTCAAATTGTGCGGGAATCTATCTTCCTTTTTAATTTATTTGCTTACAGGGGCGAAAGCGGGAATCCATTTCATTCCTATCTATCAAACTTATCGTCTAACCAATCCCAGAATGTGTAATCTCTAACTCTTTCAGACTCCGAACAAGCATTTTCCACTGCATCTACTATTCCCTTCATATATTCAGGATATCTTGATTTTAACTTAAATCGCATTTTATTGCTTTTCTTTTCAACAGCACAAATAGTTGTGTAAGAATATAGATGCTTACTTGAAGGGAGAACATCTATCCAGTAATGTAAATAGAATTTATAATCTTGCCACTTTAATCTTTTTCTAAAAAGCCATTTCCAGATAAATCCACCCGGATTGTAAATTAATTCCGATGGAGTTATTGTTATTTTAGCAAGCAATTTGCAAACACAAAAATCAAACACCAAAAAAAGAACAATAGCCCACTCTATATTTACAAAAAATTCATGTAAATTATTACACTTGAAATAACCTATCGCAGCAATTATATTTATCCGAATATTAATTCCCAAGAAAGGTGTTACAAGAAGCAAAAACGCAATCTTATTCCACAACGGATATCCAAAAACCAAAGGTTTTGTGTTTTCTTGCATATTATTTTAAGAATTCAAATAATAAGAATATTCGCTTTTTATTTTTTGAGATGTTTTTAGAGAGTACTAACTACTTATTTTCCCTTTGGGGTACGGAAAACTTTTCTTTTCTGAGGAGCAGCAGCAGAAGGAGCATCAGTTTTCTTGACTGTATGTTCTTTCTTAGGGACAATCACTTCTGATTTAGCAGTTTTAGGTACAGCTTTTTCTTTGCCCGGCAATGCTTTTTTCGGTTTCGCAGCTACCGGTGCTACTTTATCCTTAACTCCGGTTTGTTTTTCTCTCATTTTTATGGAATAAGGACTTTCTACGACTTTTATGGTAATATGCGCATTTCTTTTCATCATTAAATCCGCTTTGCCTCTTGCGCGGAATTTAAGTCTTTTCCACATAGGAGCGCTATCAATTCTAATTTCGGATATTATGATATTGTCGAATTCAGGTGCGTCTACACCCATTTTATTTCTTAAATTGGAAGCTGCCGAATGGATTGCCTTAGCAACGTGATCAACCGTAGGGGAAGCAGAAAGTTTTAAAATACTTTCCGCCATAAGTACGCTTTTTCCTCTTATCTCGGCTACAAATCTCCTTAATTTCTTAGGAGAAGCTCTTACATATTTCTGATGTGCTGTGCCTTCCATAATTTATTTTTTAAGATTTCTTTGGTTGTGGTGCAGCTGCCGGAGCACCGGATTCTTCTGCACGCGCTTTTTTACCACTATGTCCCCTGAAAATACGTGTAGGCGCAAATTCTCCAAGAAGATGCCCAACCATACTTTCGCTTACGTATACGGGAATATGTTTATGTCCATCGTGCACGGCTATTGTATGTCCTACAAAGTCCGGAGTAACCGTAGAATCACGGGACCATGTTTTTATTATTTTCTTATCTGCCAATTTATCAAGTTTTTTTAATTTCTCGACTAGTTTCGCATCTACCCAATATCCTTTTTTTAGGGACCGTCCCATTTTATTTCCCCCTCTTTCTGCCCTTCACAATATATTTGTCTGAAAGTTTTCTCTTTCTTGTTTTATAACCTTTTGCCGGGACACCTGTAGGAGACTGTGGAATATGTCCTTTGGATTTAGCTTCTCCGCCACCCATTGGATGATCTACAGGATTCATATGAACGGCTCTTACGCGTGGACGTATTCCGAGCCAACGAGTTCGTCCGGCTTTACCTATGGAAATTGAACTATGTTCTACGTTAGATAATTGTCCTATTGTGGCAAAACATTTTAATGAAACAAGTCTTACTTCGGTTGATGGCATTCTTATATGAGCATAAACGCCTTCTTTAGTTAAAATCTGTCCCGTCATTCCCGCACTGCGAATAAGCTGACCACCACATCCGGGTCTAAGTTCAAGATTATGAAGTTCCATACCTTCGGGAATTTCAGATAAAGGAAGCGCATTCCCAACACGAAGCGGAGAACCGGATCCCGAAATCACCTGCATTCCTACGGTTAAACCCAATGGAGCAAGAATATATCTTTTTTCGCCATCTTTATAGCGAAGCAGAGCTATTCTGGTTGACCTGTTGGGGTCATATTCTATACTTTCAACATGGGCAGGAATACCAAATTTGTCTCTTTTGAAATCAATAATACGATATAAATCCGGATGTCCGCCACCCCTATGCCTACAGGTAATTCTACCATTAGAATTACGGCCACCTTTTTTTCTAATCGCTACCATTAAAGACTTGGTAGGTTTAGTCCTGGTAACATCCGCATAATCATCATACTCTTGATACCTTTGAGTTGGTGTTAACGGTCTTCTTTTATTTATACCCATTTATTTCTATCCTACGCCTTCAAATATTTCTATTTTATCGCCATCTTTGAGTTTACAAATTGCTTTTTTCCAAGCCGGTTTATAGCCGACATATCTGCCGACTCTTTTTTCTTTCCCCTTGCAACACTGAGTGTTTACATTAAGAACTTTTACTTTAAATAGTGTTTCAACGGCATGCTTTATCTCTATTTTGTTAGCAGACTTATCAACTTGAAACGTATATACGTTAGATTTCTCTTTAAGTTTTAACGCTTTTTCTGTGACCAACGGCAGAATAACTACTTTCCTCGGATCTCTCATTTTCCTCCAATTATCATCAAAGACTTATCTCCTATATCATATTTTCTTCCTTGTCAATAAGTTTTTTATTAATGATTTATTATTTTTGTTATTGACAAATTAAAAGAATTAAATAAATTCCACTGTAATAAATTAAAAATTATGCCATTTATTCCTAATACTGATAAAGACAGAGCCGAAATGTTCGCAAAGATCGGCGTTAAGAATTTTGAAGCTTTACTTGCTCCTATTCCTGAACATCTTAGACTAAAAGAACCTCTTAATATTCCCAATCCTCTATCCGAAATGGAAGTAAAAAAACTATTACACCGGCTTGCCAATAATAATATAACCGGAATCTCATTTATGGGCGCAGGCAGTTATGACCATTATATACCTTCTTTAGTAGACTATGTAATTTCAAGGCCTGAATTTTATACTGCTTATACGCCTTACCAGCCCGAAGCTTCGCAAGGCACATTACAGACTATTTACGAGTACCAGTCAATGATATGCGAATTATTCAATATGGACATCGCAAACGCTTCTATGTATGACGGCGGTTCGGCAGTCGCAGAAGCCTGTAAAGTTGCATCCAATGCAAATTCCAAGACTACATTTTTAATATCCGAAGGCGTCAACCCAAATTACAGAAAATGCGTTGAAACCTATTTTGGAAAGAAAAAAGTAAAAATCATTCCTCTTAAAGATGGTCAAACAGATATAGAAGCAATTAAAGATATATATGCCAAAAACAAAGATATCGCCTGCACGGTAATACAAAGTCCAAATTTCTTAGGCATACTTGAACCGGTTAAAGAGATATCTTCCGTAGTCCATTCTGTTAATTCATTATTTATAGGTGTACCTTTACCTATTTCTTTGGGTATGCTAACACCTCCCGGAGAATGGGGAGCGGACATCGCCGTCGCCGAAGGTCAGGCATTTGGGATTTCCCAGGCTTTTGGCGGACCGGGACTCGGTATTTTATCCTGTAAAAAGGATTTTGTAAGAAGTATGCCCGGAAGAATAATCGGTCAAACACAGGATAGTGCAGGAAGAAGAGGTTTTGTTATGACCTTGCAAACAAGGGAACAGCATATAAAACGCGAACGTGCAACCTCTAATATATGCACAAACGAAGGTTTATGCGCTATTGCCGCTTGTGTATATCTTACCGTAATGGGTCCAGAGGGATTAAAAGAAGTTGGCGAACTATGTTATAACAAAGCTCATTATCTTGCAAAAAGAATATGTGAAATAGAAGGATTTAAATTGGTTTACGAGAAGCCGTTTTTTAATGAATTTGTAGTCAGCACTCCAATTTCTGCAGATAAAATAGTAAATAAGCTTGCCAAAAAGAAAATATTTGCAGGCGTGCCTGTTTCAAAGTTCTATTCCGGTCATAAGAATGAACTCCTCATAGCGGTAACGGAAAAAAGAACAAAAGAAGAAATAGAATATTTTGTTGAAGCCCTCAAAAACGTCAAATAGTTATATTTTTTCAACATTACTACTTCAAACAATTCATCTTAACGACTTTTACTGGCGTATAATCGTTTACCTTTACGAAATATATTCCTGATTTCAATTTTTCGCCTATAGATATTTTGGTTATTGCGTTATTAGGTGATTGGGTTATTGATTGAGTTTCAATTAACTTCCCTGCAATATCATATATTTCTATTTTGTTCTCTCTAAACTCTTTACTCTCTACTCTTAACTCTTTACTCTCTACTCTTAACTCTGTACTTTTAGTAAACGGATTTTGATTTACCCTGAGCGTAGTCGAAGGGTTTTTAATATTTGATTTCTCTTCTACCCCCGTTCCTTTCCCTTTTGCATATTTTAATACAGCTGTTCTATTAGATTCGTTTGTTCCAGTAGTTCCACGATAACTAATATGTGCATATCCATTATTATCTATTGCAATAGATGTAGCAGATAAGTTTGGAAACCCCATAGTAAATGAATCCAATTGTTCACTGTGCCAAATGTTATTGCTGTCTTTCCAGATATAAGTCAGCCAGAAGAGATTCGCTGTTTGGCTTAAGTAACTTATATGCGGGTTGTTATTCTTATCAATAAACAAAGATGATTCGCGACCAAGAGTTCCTATTGTATCTATTACCCAACCGGATGTTTCTCTGACTGCGTATGTTATTTTATAGACTTCGTAAGCAATACAAGGTTTTCCATCCGCATTAATTTTCATAGAGTTTACTCCACAAGAAGGAGTATCTACTCTTTCAATTTTCCAATTATTGGATGTTTTTTTTGCATATCTAAGTCCCGTGTTCCATCCATCCGAACCATACGCAAGATGAGGATTATTTGTATCGTCAAGAGCAATCGAAACAAATCCCCAGTCGCCTATCACCGTATCTATTATTTCCGTTACCCAATTCGTATCATTCCAATAACTGTGTAAAATCACATCCGCCCCTGATAAGGATGCCGCCCATCCGATATGCGGTCTTCCTTTTTTATCAATCGCAATGGATGTCCAATCCACCCACGCTCCCGGATATACCTGTGTTGCGTTCCACCCTGAATCGCTTTTAACCCAATACCTCAATCCGTTATACCAAGAGCTTATATGCGGATACCCCAGTGAATCCAACGCTAAAGACGGTCTTTCCCCGCCTAACGGCAAATCGGATACCCACTTTGAACTGTCTGGATTATAAGAAACGTATATGATTTTAGTCCCATGCTTTTCATATGCGATATGTGGGTTATCTTTTGAATCAAGGGCAAGAGATGTGCCCTTAACTTCAGAGCCAATTGCACTGTCTAATATTGACACATCCCATTCTTTCGCCTGCTGAAGATAATTCATCTCTTTCGCTTGTATTTTAGAATTATCCACATTTTCTTGTAATAACCTGTTATAAGCATTCCTTTTCATTTCACATATTCGTACCGAATCCGCTCCGTGATAGCTAACATATGCCTGTCCGGATAATGGAGCAACCCAAACCATAAATAGAATAAACAATTTTTTCATATCTTCTCTACTTTATTTTGTATTTTATTTTTCGTTATTCGCGTTTATTCTCGGATAAAACTTTTTCCGTTCTCTGTTTCTTCTGTTACTATCTAAACCGCCTAAACTATCTACTTCACTATTCCCATCTTTACTACTTTAATTGGTTTGCTATCATTCACTTTTACGAAATAAATTCCCGATTTTAAATTTTTACCAATTATATTGTCTTTTGTTTCTTCAACTAACTTCCCGCTTATGTCATAAATCCGTATTTTATCTTTTACTGAACACTGACCACTGGCCATTGATAACTGTGTGCAAAACACAAACGGATTCGGAAATATTTTAATATTTGATTTTTGATTTTTGATTTTTAATTTTTCTTCTATAGCAATATTATGTCCTTTCGGCTTGAGAAAAGGGTCTCCAAGAAGTGTCATTCCGTAATGCCAGCAAATATCATCAAAACTAACTCCTCCTGCCGTTATATAATAGAACCAATCTTTAAATGCTTCCCCCATAGTTTTTCCCTGCGAAAGAGGCAAATAGAAATAGTAAAAATCAAGCATACTGCCTGTCTTTGTTGAACCGATTGCGCCGACTCCATAACTCTGGTTGAAAATAGTTCTGCCGCCGCCATATCCGCTTTCCGTATATCTTGCAAATGAACAGGCAAATAGATTATAAAAATTCGCAGGAGGGTCTTGACTTGTATATTCCGAAGCATAATAATAATCATACGAAGCATGATTGTTATAATAAAATACGTGTCCCCCCGGCCAGGAATGCGCAAAAACAGAAACCCATGCCCTGACAGTATCCAATTTTATTCTATAATCAGTTACTCTAGTCGCATTAGAATCAGCCACTACAAGGGTATCATCATAAAGTAATGACACGTCTCCCGCCCATTCCGGCGCCCAGTAATGCCAATCATCTTCCACATAAACCAACGCCCTGTGTTGTAATTCGATAGAATGATTACGGTAAGCATTATCTTTAGCAAAATAATTTTTTATCAAAAGAGTGTCGTTGCCAATCCCCGTCGGCGTAAGCCTGCCAACATATATTTCAGGGTTAACATCTCCCGAATGAGCATCATAAATACTATCTTTTCCTGACGCTAAACTATCGCCGACAGCATAATATTTCATAGTGTCTATCCAATCTCCATTCAAATCCATATAAAAGAGGTCAATCGGCCATTCCGCGTAACCATAAGTTCCATAATCATTTTCTACTTGAAACCATGCCACAGGCAAATCCCCAACAAATAAAGCACCTTCAATGTTATCGTTATCATAAAGCCCCTTTAAAAATGAACGCAAGTTTTCCGGAGTTCCCCCCGCTATGTTGTAACTACTTACGGTATAGCCCTCATATTGTAAGTTAGTCATCAATTGATTTAATTCGCTCGTAAGAGAAGACGCAATCGTAGAATCCACTAATATTACTACTTTACCTGCTTTACGTTGGACGGAAAGTTTTTTGGTTAATGCAGTAGAAAACGTTTTATAAGGATGAGAAACGCTCCATTCCTTAAATGTTCCGGGTTTCGAGCCCGACGGTCCTTCCCATCGAAGAAGCTTAACTTCATTCTGCTGTGCCCCTGACAACAAAGAAGTAATCGTAAAAATACTAATAATAATAAATTTTAACATAGTCCCTCCAATTAAATAATCAGGTTCAAAAAATAGTCATAAGGGGTTTTGCTTTGTAACTCTGTTTCGCTTATTTTATAAATTCTATATTTACCCATTTCTAAATCCCCCAAAACCATTTTCCCTATTCTTATTCTTTGCAGTCTTATTACGGTACAACCTAACGCCCTTATCATATTTTTTATTTCTCTTTTCTTCCCTTCCGTAAGAATAATTCTAATTTTCCTGTTTTCAAGGAGTTCTACTTTTTTAGCTGTCAGAATTTCACCTTCCCATTCTATTCCTTTTTCAAGTGTTTTTATCCCGGTCCAGTCAAGGTTTCCATCCGTCCAGACAAGATATTCTTTTTCCATTTCAAACTTCGGATGAGTAAGCCTGTATGCAATGTCACCATTATTTGTCAGTAAAATCAATCCCTCAGCATCTTTATCCAGTCTGCCCACCGGGAAAAGACGTAATTTAATATCCTGTATCAAATCAGTTATAATAAGATCGGCGTGTCTATCCTCAAGCGTGGTAACATACCCGGGTGGTTTATTCAGCGCAACCAAAAGGGGATATTCGATTTTTAAAACTTTTCCTTCTATTTCTACGATGTCTTTCTCTACATCAACGTCTATGCCTAATGTCGTTATTACTTTACCGTTTATTTTAACTTTACCTTTTTCTATAAGTATATCCGCTTTTCTCCTTGAAGAAATTCCTGCCTTTGCTATAAATTTATTCAATCTCATAATCAATATATATTTCATAGGAAAATATGTTTATGTCAAGTCTTTTAGTTGGACTTTATGCTCGTAAGAACATTAGTCCAACTTATCCAGTAGAAGACCCTTAGAAATTTAGTTCTTACTTGCAAACCCTTATGTTAATTAGGAAAAAGATTGTGGAGCGTAGCGACATCCCGCCTCGGCTGGATTGTCCGGAGTTTTTTGCCGGAGGGGATTCCATCCAGTCCTCTGGGCTCAGCTGGATTAGTCGAATTTTGGGTTTCTTAAGATTTTTACTTGCGTTAGGCAGGCAGGAGGCTTTGCACTAAAGCAAGTTAGTATTAAAAAATCTTGACAATAGAGCAATATTATATATTTTATCAAATGTATTTGAGTTTAGTTAATTACATAAATGAAAATTTTATTTGAGTGGCTTATATTTCCGGGATTTGTATTTATATTCCTATTATCTTTAATAGTTTCCTGGATTGACCGCAAAGTAACGGCAAGAATTCATTATAGAGTGGGGCCCCCTTGGTACCAGGGTTTTGCCGACTTCTTAAAATTACTTGGGAAAGAAACTCTTATTCCTGCGGAAGGGAATAAAATGGTTTTTCTTGCTTCTCCCCTCATAGGGGTTGTAGGAGCTGCGCTTGTAAGTTTCATATTAATGAAAACCAATTTCAATCCCGGCGTTACTTTTGTAGGTGACTTAATAGTAATTTTATATTTACTGATTTTGCCTCCTCTGGCAATAATCCTTGGAGGTTCTGCCTCTGCTAATCCTCTTGCTGCAATTGGAGTTTCAAGAGAAATAAAATTACTCATAGCTTATGAGCTGCCTTTTATAATTGCTGCATTAATACCCGTAGTCAAAGTAGATTCCATACAATTAGGTTCAATTATAAATTATCAGGTACAGCATGGAACAATATTTACACATTCCATTTCCGGGTTCCTTGCATTTTTTGTTGCTCTTATCTGTATGACGGCAAAACTTGGATATGCGCCTTTTGACGTAGCAGAAGCAGAAACCGAACTTGCCGGCGGGGCAGTCATAGAATACGGCGGACCTCCTTTAGCGTTTACCATTTTAGCAAAACAAGTTTTATTATTTACCGCTCCAATATTTTTAAGCACCCTATTTCTCGGAGGATTACACTTTAAAGGATTAAATATTTTATGGGCGGTATTAAAATACGTTTTAGTCCTCGTTGCCTTCATTCTCATAAAAAATACAAACCCCCGTCTTCGCATTGACCAGATAATAAAGTTTTTCTGGGGTAAAGTATTTATTATATCTCTTATTGCTTTTGTTCTTGCAATATTAGGGCTATAATCTTTTCTGTCCCTCTATAAATATTTTTCTTGCCTTGTAAAAAAATAACATTAGAATAACAAAAGTTATCCAAAATAGGTTAATGAATATTTATAAGAATTGGATAAGAATCTCTAATCCCCGCCTCAGGCGGAGCGGGAAAAGAGCTTCTTATTAGAAAATGGACTATCCGGCTAAACTTGTAATGGGAATTATTACGGCGGATGATTGCAATGAAACAGAAGTATTTAAAACGATAACTAAAAGATTTGGCACTATAGACATTAAAAGCGACACTATGGTATTTGATGTTACGGATTATTACGTCGTTGAGATGGGGGAAAAATTAAAGAGACAATGGATAAGTTTTGACTCTCTTGTTTCGCAGGACACATTAAGCGAAATAAAACTTGAAACCATAAAAATGGAAGATTCTTTTAAAAGAGCAGACGGGACAAGAACCGTAAATCTCGACCCCGGGTATGCAACTATGCACAATTTCGTCCTCGCAAGCACTAAAGGTTACTCGCACCGTGTCTATCTTGACAAAGGTATATATGCAGAGCTAACTTTTGTCTGCAAAAAAAAGAGGTTTCATTCATTGCCCTGGACGTATTTTGACTATCGTGATAATATCGCATTTTTTGACTCGATAAGGATAAAGTTTAAATCCCAGATAACCAGTCCAGAAGACTAAATGTATAAAATATTATTGCTCTTATTAACTACTACAGGGTTTATGCCTGTAAGCGAAGTAAAACCCGGAATGAAAGCTTTTGCCATAACGGTTTTAAAGGGCACTCAAATAGACACGTTTGACGTAGAAATAGTAGACTTAATAAAAAACCATCTCCCAAAATGTGATTTGTTTCTTGGAAAAATTTCCGGGCCTAAAATTGCAGGAATGGGAGTCCCGAGTGGAGTAAGCGGGAGCCCGGTGTATTTTAAATCCGCTAACAATGAAATCAAATTAATAGGAGCCCTCTCTTATAGTTTTGTAATATTTCCAAGAGAAGACGGGTATTTTGTGGGCATTACCCCGATTGAGAATATGTTAAATCCTCCTTCTATTCCGGGACAAAATGCTTCGTCTGCAACTCAAAAAAACACCTTGTCACCGATAAAATTATTATTCACGTCCTCTGCCAACTGTGACAGTGTTATAAAAAAACTAACGGATAATTTTCCTTCTTTAAGCATCGTAAAAATAGATGGGTCTAATTCCGAGCGTCGGGACAGCATTATTCCTTTCCCGGGTTCTGCATTAGGAATCCCGCTTGTAACGGGAGACGCCAATTACAGCGCTATCGGCACCTGCACCTACAAAAAAGGCAACAAAGTATGGGGATTCGGGCACTCGTCTTTTGATTTCGGTAAAACGGAACTACCAATGTCTGCAGGATATATATATTCCACAATACCGTCAAATTACGATTCGTACAAGTTGGGCGTTTCAACGAAAATAATCGGCACAATAACAAACGATGACGTTACAGGAATTAGCGGTGAAATAGGCAAAATGCCAAAATTAATAGAAGCAACCGTAACCGTAAATTCCAACAAATTTCATTATAAAATAACAAAAGAAAAACGGTTACTGCCTTTCCTTTTTGGAATGGTAACCGCAAATTCCGTATCTGCAGGGTATAAATCGGTCGGCGAAGTAACGGCAACAGTTGATATAAACATTACTTCTCCAAATGAAAAGTTCACGAGTAAAAATATCTACGTGGGCGACATAAATATCCTTACAAAAGAAATATCCGGTTTGTTCGGGGTTATCCACGATAATCCATTTCAAAAGTTAGAAATAAATGAAATTGCGATAAATCTTTCTATTTCGGACACGATTAAATTTGCCAAAATAGATGGATTGTGGACGAATAAATCAACGGTAGAAATAAACGATAGTCTGGATTTGATTGTCTCGTTATCCACATATAAAGGAGGAATCGTAAAACAATCCATACACATTGAAATCCCTCCTTATATTGATAAAGAAGATTTGTGGTTAAGCGTGGAAAGTGGAAGGAGCGCAAGCACAAAAAACATAAGCAAAATATCTTCGTTGGGTGACCTTAAAAAATGGCTAATTGAAACACCTACAAATAATGAGCTTGTAGTAACTTTAACCCAGAAAGACAAAAGCGGACAGGTTTTGGGCAAAGAACTTCAATCTCTCCCACCATCGATAGGTTCTTTTTTTACTGAGCCCGTTGAAGGGAAATCAAAAATTCTTGAAAAAAGAATAAAAACGGAATGGGTATTAGCAGGCGAAAAAACAATAAAATTAAACGTTAAATAAATATACTCAGGAAAATTGATGGAAGCTGTTCTGGAGAAAAGAATGAATAAAGACTCATCCGACACAACTCAACTCGCAGAAAGCCTGCAAAAAGCATTCGTCAAAAATTATTTCGAAGAACATGCTTTGAATTGGCAGAATATTTATTCGGAAAAAAATCTCCATTCTCTTATTATCCAGGAGCGATTAAATTATGTATTGAACTATATCGATAATCTAAATTTAGGAAAAGGCGCTAAAATACTTGACTTAGGATGTGGAGCAGGTGTAACTTCCGTAAGCCTTTTGCTCAAAGGTTTTGATGTATGTGGTATTGACGTTTCGGAAAAAATGCTTGATTTAGCGGAAAAGAATTGCATCAAAGCGGGATTGAAATGTAAAAATATTTTCCGACAGGGCAGCATAGAAAACCTTGATTTCGACAATAACACGTTTGATGTAGTTGTTGCAATGGGTTTGATAGAGTACCTAAGATGGGATTACTGGGGACTACAAGAAATGTATAGAATCCTAAAACCGGGTGGGCATCTTATAGTTACGGTCCCAAATATGTTAAGGCTATCTTATATTACTAACCCAAAATTTTTATTTTCATTGCTTAAGAAAACGGCAAGAAAAGTTTTGCCCCTTGTTCTTGGTTCTAAAGTTTCTATGCACACACGCCACTGGTTGTATTCCAAAACTCCAAAATTATTTGCAAGAAAATATACTCCTGCCGGTTTAAAAAATATCCTTAAAGAACTGGAATTTGATGTAGTAAATACGGTATCCCACGGGTTCGGGCCATTTTTTATGTTAAGCAAATTCAAAAACTTATCTTTACGGCTGAACAACACCTTACAAAAATGGAGCAAAGAAAGAACTGCGAGGTGGCTGTCAGAATCCGGCAGTGATTATATCGTTCTTTGTCGCAAATCAAGAAAAATTCCTACAACAAAAGACATTGAAAAATTTAAGTCTCGTGAGAAAAAACTATTTTCAAAATACAATTTATGGATAAAAAAACATCCTCAATATTTGCAAACAAATTTCCGTCCATTAGAAGAAGTAATAGATTTTCAAGGGAATACATTAGTTCTTTCGCCCCATCCCGACGATGAAATTATCGGGTGTGGGGGGACACTATTAGAAATGTTAAAATCGGGAGCAAAAGTTACAATTCTCCAGATAACGGACGGCAGCGACACTCTCGCTCTAAGCGAGGCGATGGATAAGACCGTTCGCCCGAAAGAAGCAAAAATAGTTGCAGAAAAACTGGGAGTAAAAGAATTGATTTTATGGGGAGAAGACGCCTGTTGTTTTAAGTTCAATCAAAAAAACGTAACGGAATTAAGTTGTCTTTTGAAAAAGATTAATCCTAAAGTTATATTTGTCCCGTTTATCAACGAAAAAGACCCCCATCATATAATTGCAAATAAAATACTGGCACCTGCTTTAGATGAAATAGATTCGGATAATATTACGATAGTAAGTTATGAAGTTTATAGTCTTTTACCGCCCAATGTATTTTGTGTAATAGATAAACAATTTGAAGAAAAAGAAAACTTACTAATGAAATACCGGACAGGAATGAAAGTGTTTGATTATGTGCATTTTTGTAAATCGTTAAACTTTTATCGCAGTTATACTTTGCTTGAGAAGAAAGGGTTTGCAGAAGCGTTTTCAGCAATAAACGTTAGGGATTACAAAGAATTGGTGAAAAATTAGAAGACGGTAATATAAATAGTCCCGACTTCTGCAAAATAAAAGATTTTTAGTATCAGGGATATTTAAATTACCCCGTGCTTTAGCACGGGGAGAAGAAATGAAAGAAATAATGGGCTTTAGCCCAAAAATAAGATATAATGAGTTTATGCGGACATATAGTTTATTTAGGACTAAAGTCCGGGAGAGTGTTTTAGGTTTAGTTACGTACCCCCGTCCTAAAGGGCAGGGTAATTTTAAAAAGAAACTTTGAGTGGAGTCTCTTGCTCAGGAGGCAGGACAACTCAAAAAAGAAGAATGATTAGAAGCGCTGGAGGACAAATGAAAGTATTGAAAATATTTGGGATTGCCATGTGTTTTTTGTTTACAGTAAATGCACTTGCAGTAAATACCGAGTTATGGGAAGTAAAAGACTTCGCAAAATGCAAGCTAAACAACATAATGCTTGATGAGAACGGAAATCCATCAGTTGCTCCTGCAATCAAGGAATTATGGAAAAATCCCGAACTCTATATATGGTCAATAATTAAATCGGGAAATACCATATATGTCGGTACAGGCGGAAAAGGCAAGGTATATAAAATAAATACTTCGAACAAGAGTGGCTCTGAATTAGCCTTATTGGACACGACTCAGGCAGGAGTGTTTTCTCTTGTTGAAAATAAGGGGATAATTTATGCAGGCACTTCGCCGGATGGGATAATTTATCAACTAGACAAAACGGGCAAATCCAAAATATTTTCCCAAACTAAAGAAAAGTATATATGGAAAATGGTATTAGACAACGACGGGAATTTTTATGCGGCAACAGGCGTAACAGGAAACATATTAAAAATATCCGGGTCGGGAAAGATAGATACTTTTTATATTACACCGGAAAAGAACGTTACTTTTTTAAATTATGTAAACAACTATTTTTATGCAGGCACGGGAGAAAACGGATACCTATTTAAGGTAGATAAAAAAGGCAAAGGAATATGCATACTTGATGCGAACGAAAAAGAAATCAAAGAAGTTATTTCGTTGGATACTTTATTATTGGTAGCAGCGACGGAAGACAGCGCAGGTTCTGTTTATTGCATATACAAGGACAATAAAGTCGAAAAGCTATGGTCGGTTAGCGCTCCCATTCGTGGATTAGAATGGATTGCCAAAGATAAAAATATGCTTGTTGCTGCCGGGAAAAGATTATATAAAATAAAATTAGACGGAACGGCGATTGTTTTGAATGAGTTTCCTGCGAATATATCCTGCATTAAAG